>CAZEYY010000016.1:0-23011 GCA_964516485.1 uncultured Rikenellaceae bacterium | reverse complement strand
AGGAGGTTCTGGGGAAGGGATTTTGTTGTACCGGCACCAAGATCCTTTATCTTCTGTATCCTGCCGATAATAGTATCACCCTTCTTCTTCGACTCATAAAGCTTGTTCATTGCATTGACATATTCACCCTTTGCATCATCAAGCTTCTTCCCCACTGCAATCAGGTCCTCAATAAACCCAAGAAATTTTTCAAAGAGGGCTCCGCTCTGACTGGCAATCTCATCAACATTTTTACGCTGCTTGTCCTGATTCCAGATGAAGTTGATTGTTCTCAGCGTGGCAAGAAGTGTAGACGTGCTTACCATCACAATATTTTTTTTCAGGGCTTTCTCAAACAATGAGGGATCTTCCCTCTGGGCAAGAGCAAGAGCCGGCTCAATGGGGACGAACATCAGTACATAATCTGGAGGATTGATACCATAGAGTTTCGGATAATTCTTATCGCCCAGGTCACGCACATGGTTAAGCAGGTCATTCAGGTGCTGCTTCAGTGCCGGTTCCTTAACCTTGTCATCATCGGCATTAAAATATCGTTCATAAGCCACAAGCGAGACCTTTGAGTCGATAATAAGCTGTTTATTTTCAGGAAGGTTGATAATATAGTCGGGCCTGAAGTTCTTACCTTCCTCGTCCTTCATATTTTCCTGTTTGCGATAGTGCACATCCTTTTCAAGTCCTGCTTTTTCGAGTATCATCTCAAGCTGCACCTCTCCCCAGTCACCAAGAAGCTTTTTATCGCCCTTGAGTGCATTTGTAAGTTTATGGGCATCATCGCTGACCTGCTGGTTAAGCTTTACAATGTTCTCAAGCTCCTTCTTAAGTGAGATCCGTTCGCGAGTCTCATCCTTATATACTTCATCAATCTTGCCTTCAAATTCCTTTATCTTCTCTTTCAGTGGATTAAGCAGATTTCCGACACTTTTTTCATTCAGCTCAAGGAATTTTTTGCTCTTCTCCTCAAGCAGTTCATTCGACAGGTTTTTAAACTCAAGGGACATCCTTTTATTGATCTCCTCAAGCTGCTTCCTGTTTTCAGCGAATCGTTCCTCAATATTCCTCAGGTTTGCATTCAATTCAGCTATCCGGGAGTTAAGGGCTATTATGGTCTTTTCCTTCTCGCTGTTCTCAAGCTTCTCCTGCTTAAACAGATCAAGAGCAATATACCTGCTGTTTACCTCTTCCACGGGTATGCCTTTCCCCTTCATTGCCTGCTGCCGTGTGAAGAGCCAGCCGATAAGAACGCCTGTTATAAGCCCGGCAAGCAAAAAAACAATTTCCATATTCATCTGTTTTACAAACCTTTATCAAATATATTCTTATTTTTTTTCAAATAATTAAGATAATGATTTATTCATATCAATTATTAACCACAAAGGGCACAAAGTCCCGATAGCAATCGGGAGCTCTAAGGGGACACAAAGATAAAATTCTGATTATATTTTCTCTGTGCTCTCTGTGCATTGACTCTGTGTGGTTTAATTTTCCAATATTGTCTGTAGTATCTGATATTTTTTTAGTGATTAATGAGTTTCAAACCATAATTATTATCTTTGATTTGATACTGAGACTGATAAGATGAACAATATCCTGCAGCAGATAGCGAAGATCAAGGATCAGCCATTCAGAGACAACATTGCCCAGGTGATTGTAAATGCTTCTTCTGCAATAAAGGACAGTGATTTACCTTTTCTCATAAGCGAATTCAGTGAGTTTTATAAATCACAATTGTCAGGCGGCATCTATCCTTCAATTATAAGGATCAGCACAGGCACACACGCAGAAAATGACAAAGCAGTAACCTATTTACCGCGAATTGTCATAATCGGAGATATCCACAGTGACTTCAATGCACTTAGTTCGATACTTAATAAGCTTGCAGCATCACAATATGATTATTTTTCCGGTGCATACATAATCTTCTGTGGCGATTATACCGATCGCGGAAGAAGGCCTTTTGAAACCATGAGGCTGTTGTATGCACTGAAAACCGCAATGGGTGAAAGATGTATTTTCCTTAAGGGTAATCATGAGCTTATCAGATACAGCTGCATGATGCTCAGGCCCACCTTCCATCCGGCTGACACCAGTGAGCTGATGAACCGGAAGCTTTCACCGGAGGTTAATAATCTTTACTTCTCATACCTGTCGAGGCTGCCATATCTTGTTTCACTGGATCATTGCGGCACAAAATATCTTATAACTCACGGCAGCATTCCGCGTCACGACTACGCCCCTTACTACAATGAAGATAAGCTTGTTGAATGCCTGTTGCCCCTGAGTGACCATTCACGGGAAGGGATAATGCTGAACCAGATGCTCTGGGGCGATCCGGGCGATGCAAGCTCTTCCTTCAGAGGCACAGAGCTGAGGTTTGAGTTCAGCAAGGCCGAATTCAATGAATTCATGGACAGGCACGGCTACGATATCCTGATCCGGGGACACCAGCCTGTTGATAACGGTGTCATGTTCTGCTACAACAACAGGCTTATTTCGCTGTTCTCTTCCGGAGGACATAACAATGCCGATTCATGTTACCCCGATGATGTAAGCAGCCCTTCATTTGTTATAATAAATGAGGAAGGGGAGATATTGTTCGAAAAGGTATTCTGAAAAAGGTAAACAGGAAGGCTGAGATTTTGGGAACAGGATTACATATGTGAGCCTGATAAAACTAATTTACAGACTGTTCAATTGTTCCCCCGGCAATACCTGATTCGCCAAAGGCATCAATGGCAAACCAGTATGGTTCATCAGTATTCAGGCTGCGTATCCGGCAGGTTGTGTCGCTGTAAACCTGGTAGGTCCTGTAAAGTTTATCGTTCTGAACACCGAAACGGATATTATAACCTGTGGCATTCTCAGATTTTCTCCATGAGAGAACAGCTACCCTTCTGTCGGAAGTATCTCTTTTTACTGTGAAATTATTAACAGCATCGGGAAGAGGAATATCAGCCTTCCCAAAAATCCTGAAGCCTGATAATGCAAGCGTCCCAGCAGGTACCTGAAAACCTGTAAGGCGGACAAACCGTGCCCGTACCGGTGCTGAAGGCATAAAAAGAGGATGTGTCAGATCCTCTTCTGAATCTGACTTGTCAGTCAGCATTTTCCATGATGAGCCGTCGGCTGAATATTCAATAATATATTTATGTGGCCTTACGTTTGCCCTTCCCTTAAGTGAGGAATTGTGACCGGCAAAGTTCACCTGCACGGCATTCACGGTGCACTCCGATCCCAGGTCAGTCATAATCCACTCCCCGTTGTTGCCGGAAGGGGCACTCCAGTAAGATCTGACATCCTCATCAAATGCCGTTGCTGCCGGAAACCCGTCAAGGGAAGCCGAAGCCCCTCCCTCCTTTTTATACAACAGCAGCATCCAGCCGGGAAACAGATCTTCCGGACCATTTACCTTTTTGTCGGGCATAAGACATGGATAGTCACCGAATTCAGTATTTGCATACATCACTCCATCATTGTCAAAAAATACCGGGAACAGGCCAAGTCTCCTTTCAAACATATGCTTCACTGATATTGACATAGTTGCAATATGCCACCAGTTGCCGTACTTATCGCTGAAAGTGGCTCCATGGCCTGCACCTGCAATGAAACCTTCCGGTTTTGAAGAGAATGGATTGGATCGCTGAAGGGTAAATGGACCAAGGGGCTTATCAGAAATATAAACGCCATCAGAATAGCTCTTGAACTCGGTACCCGGACCGGCATATTGCAGGTAATATTTCCCGTTATACTTATTCATCCATGCACCTTCAATCCATGGGGCATTGGTCTTTTCGTTATAATCACCTGTCTGCTCCCATCCATGCTTCAGGGGGTTGCCGCCAAAACATACAACCGGCTTTCCGACCGGAATGAACTTATTATCCGGATCAACCTCAACAGCCATTATCGGATCAACATTAGAACAGCCATAATAGAAATATACCCTGCCGTCATCATCTGCAAAAAATGCAGGATCGGTCATATTAATCGGAAATGAGTCATTCACCACTTCCCATTTCCCATTTATCGCATCATCAGTCCTGTAAAGCAAAGTGTTGGGCAGCGGAGCCGTTGATGCCATGAAATAAATGAAATCCTTATAAACGAATGCAGCAGGTGCATAATTCTCAAGCGGAAGATCACCTGTGGTCACAAAGTTCCAATCATACAGGTCATCCGAGTGCCAGTAGCCTCCCGACTTCGAAGCAAAAAGGAAATATTTCTCCTTAAAAAGAACTATTACAGGATCGGCGGCCTCGCGGCGTGAAGGCTCGTCGAGACAGAACCTGTAACTGAGGTTCATCGGGTTGCAGAAGATTTTCTGTGATTGAACAGCATTGCCTGTAGATTTTTCTGAATTACAGGCAGTCAGAGCAATAAAAATAATAAGTGAGAAAGTCAGCAGAGTATATTTCATGACTGTAAATTAAGACCCTTAAGTTAAGTACTTCGTGGATTTAATTGCTAACTGATTTTTGTTTTTACCACGGAGTTCACGGAGGACACGGAGGTAAGCACGGAGTATTGCAATTTTTCTATATTTTTATTTACTCAAAAATGCCAAATACCATGAAAAATCACATCAGAACTCTGTCAGTACTCCTGTTGCTGGCTTCTTTTACAGCCTGTTCGGAACAGAACGTGGAAAAAGTGAAATGGAAGGTTGGCGAGTTACCTGATGGCAGCATTCTTGTTCCATCAAACCAGCTGCTGCGACCGGCAGGCTTCCAGATTTATCTTCCCGGCAGGCCGGTTGATCTTGTTCTTACAAAAGATGAAAAATACCTTCTTGTTAAGAACAGAACCGACCTTGACCTTATAAGGATAGCCGACAGGACAATAATCCAGTCCTTACCCTACGGGCAAAGCGGCGCCTCATTTACCGGTCTCACCCTGTCACCCGACGGAAAGAAAATATATGTTACAAATGCATCCGACAGGATACTGGTTGCAGAATTTGATGCAAACAGGATCATGCAGTGGAAAGACCCAATAATCCTTCCGGCCCCTGGAAAAGGAGGCTCACCTGCACCCGGCGATCTGTGCCTGAATGAAAAAGGCGATATGATCTATGTTACCCTAAGCAGGAACAACACCCTGGCAGTAATGACCACTGCAGGCAGGCTTGTCAGAGAAATACCCGTGGGAGTTGCCCCCTACAGTGTTTTACTTGCCTCCCCGGGAAAGGCCTATGTATCAAACCTTGGCGGCAGGCAGCCGGAAGCAGGTGAAAAGGTTTTCAATACTTCGGGCAGCAAGGTGCTTGTGGATCCTGAAACCGGCATAGCAAACAACGGTTCAGTATCAGTTATTGACCTTGAGCAGAATATACAGGTTAAAAATATAGAGACTGGCCTGCATCCCGGCAGCATGGTGCTCAGTCATGACAGGAAAAAGCTTTATGTGGCCTGTGCAAACAGCGATATCATTTCAGTCATCTCCACCGAAACAGATGAAGTTATTGAAAAGATCTCCGTTCATGCCTCCGAAAACAGGAAATTCGGAAGCTCTCCCAACGATCTTACACTTTCTCCGGATGGTAAATATCTCTATGTAGCCAACGGCACCGACAATGCCGTATGTGTAATTGAAACCGGCGAACCTCACAGGATAAGCGGACTGATACCAACAGGCTGGTACCCGGGAACAGTAATCCTCGGGGCAGATGGCAAAATGATGTATGTTGCCAACGTCAAGGGCAAGGGTTCAAGGAATCAGAGGACTGACAGAGCCGGCTTAAACTCGCATGATCACCTGGGATCGGTATCAATAATACCTGTGCCGGGAGACAGAGAGCTGAAGAAGATGACTGAGACAGTGAGGCTTAACAACACACCTGATGAATTCATGAACAGATCAGGGAAACAGGCAGGGAAAAGCGGCAGCGTACCGGTACCGGTTATTCCCGGCCAGACTTCAGTCTTTAAGCATGTTGTATATATTATCAAGGAGAACCGTACCTATGACCAGGTTTTCGGCGATATGGAACAGGGTGACGGCGATACAAGCCTTGTGGAATTTGGTCGCGGGATCACTCCCAACCATCACCTGCTTGCTGAAACCTTTGTGCTGATGGATAATTTTTACTGCAGCGGGGTACTGAGCGCCGATGGACACCAGTGGACAGATGAAGCTTTTGCTACCGGATATCTCGAGAAGTCGTTCGGGGGCTTTGAAAGAAGCTATCCCTATGATGGCGACGACGCTCTGGCCTATGCCAGCTCAGGCTTTATCTGGAACAATGTGCTTGAACATGGTCTTACGTTCAGGAATTACGGGGAATTTGTGAAGGCTGTCATTGAACCCAAAAATACCACATTCACAGAAGCTTACAATGATTTCAAAAACGGAACCGGAAAGATTAAGATCAGGGCAAAGGCAAACCTTGAACAGCTTGAGCCATATATGTGTCCGACATATATAGGCTTTCCGAACACTGTTTCTGATGCATACAGGGCGGAGGAATTCATTAAGGAGCTGAAGGAATTTGAGAAAAAGGGAGAGTTCCCGAACTTCATAATAATGCTTCTGCCAAATGACCATACATCAGGAACCAGGCCGGGCATGCAGACACCACAGGCTTCGGTTGCTGACAATGACCTTGCACTCGGGAAAATTGTGGAGGCAATTTCCGCCAGTCCTTTCTGGAAGGAAACATGCATACTTGTAACTGAAGATGACCCGCAGGCAGGACTCGACCATGTTGACGGACACCGCACTGTCGGACTTGTTATAAGCCCTTACACAAAACGAGGTGAGGTCGTTTCTACATATTACTCTCAGATTAACATGGTAAGGACAATTGAAAACATCCTTGGGATACCACCAATGAACCAGCTCGATCTTATGGCCGAACCGATGTCGGACTGCTTTACAGACAAACCTGACTTCACTCCTTACAGGGCTGTTGAAAGCAATATACCAATTGACCAGATCAATCCGGAGCTCGTCTCTCTCAGCGGCGATCAGCTTTACTGGGCAAGGAAATCCATGGAACAGGACCTGGACGATGTTGACCGGATTGATGAGTATACCTTTAACCGGATCATCTGGCATGCTGTCAAGGGGTATGACAGACCATATCCGGGGGATGAGGTTATCAGGGCAAAAACTGACTAAAGAAGATGTTCTTATTTTTAACCACTGAGAACACTGAGAACATGGAGGAAGGCACAGAGTATGAAACAAAATAACTCTGTGATATTCCCTGTGAAACTCCGTGAACTCCGTGGTAAAAAATCTTCTTCTGAAAATATCTACCTTTCGGACATCTATATTTATAAAGTATGACTTCAATTCCCAAAACCATGATAGCTGCCGGTATTGATAAGCCCGGAGGAACATTATACACCAGGGAAGTGCCTGTTCCCTCTCCCGGTCGTGGTGAGGTACTTGTAAAGATGAGCGCGGCACCGGTGAATCCTTCGGATCTTGCCAGGCTGAAAAGAGGAGGCTTTGATCCTGAAACCTATATTCCCGGACTTGAAGGAAGCGGAACTGTAGTTGCCGCAGGAAGCGGGTTACTTCCCACAATGATGAAGGGAAAAAGAGTGGCATGCACGACAGAATACCCCGCCAGCGGAACCTGGGCTGAGTATATGGTTACAAAGGCAGGAAAGTGTTTTCCACTGAATAAAACTATTGATGATGAGCAGGGATCGATGATGATGGTTAATCCTCTCACGGCAATGGGATTCCTTGATATTGTGAAGGAAAATAAGCATATGGCTCTGATAAACAATGCAGCAACCAGCGCCCTGGGACGCATGGTTGAGCTGATGGGAAACAGCCAGGGAGTTCCGGTAATAAATATTGTAAGGAGTGAAAAACATGCTGAGACACTGAGAAATTCAGGATCAAAACATGTGCTTAACAGTTCATCGGATTCTTTCATTGACGATCTTGACCGGCTGTCGCAGGAGCTGAATGCAACAATCCTTTTTGATTCCACCTGCAGCGCACAGCTAGGTAAGATGATCGATGTCCTGCCCGACAGCAGCTCGGTAATCATCTATGGCAACCTCACCGGGGAGGAACATATACATGTCAATCCGAGAAAGCTTATTGACAATAATATAAACATATCAGGCTTCTTCCTGGGTCAGAGGGCAAAGGAAAACGGGCTGCTCAAAAACCTTATAAACCTGCGGATTGTAAGCAGGCTTATGAGTGGTAACATGAAAACAGCAATTCAGGGCCGGTATCCTCTGCAAAAGGTTAAGGAGGCCGTTGAAGCTTATACCGCAAATATGTCGGGGGGTAAGGTGATATTTAGGATGGGGAATAAGGGATAGACATTGTAATTCATGGTAATTCGCTTCGCTGTAATTAATGGTAATTCATAGTAATTCAATCTCCTTAATTACAATAAATTACGCGCGAAGCGCAAATTACGCCCGAAGGGCTAATTACAATAAATTACGGCGAAGCCAAATTACATTTTACTGCTTCACCAGTTCCACCCTCCTGTTTAGTGCTTTGCCGGCTTCGGTATCGTTTGTTGCAACAGGCGCGGTAGGGCCGTCACCCCAGGGCCTGAGACGGGAAGCATCTATAGCGAACTTTGTCACAAGTTCATTCACAACGGCAGCAGCCCTGTCGTTCGACAGTTTTATATTCGATTCAAATGAACCTGTATTATCGGTATGACCAACAACATATAGTTTCAGTAAGGCATTGGCCTTCAGCAGCTTTGATATCTCCTGAAGAGCAGCCTGAGACTCCGGCTTCAGAACCGATTTTCCCGAATCGAAGTAAATGCCATAGAGCGCTACCTTCCCAGTTTCCTTTATCGCCTTCAGCATGCTGTTTGCATCTGCCACAACACTCTGGTCCATAAGCTGTTTTTCAATTATGTTGACCTTATACATCCCGTTACCACCGGCAGCAATATGAGCCCAGGTTTCAGTACCATTGCTAACCAGTTTAAGCACGGTATTCTGTATTCCGCCATCGTCAAATTCATATATTACCTGTCCTCCGATCTTCTTTATTGCATTTGAATAATTCCGTGCAATCTGCAAGCCACTGGGCAACTGAATATTATCATTTGCATAATAATCGTAGTACAGATGGTGGCCCTCAACAGGCTGTAGTTTATCAGCAGCAACCGGAAATTCATATTTATTGAATTCAAGCTCCTCAAAGTTGTAAATGTGAAAGCCGGGCATCCTTGTAAAAAGAGAAGGATCCTTTGTCCCTTCCTTATCTTCCTGAGCAAGAACGGGAATAGATAATATGCAAAAGAAAGCTATTGCTAAAAATTGTTTCATATCAGACAGTTTTTAAAATTACACAATGGTTATAAGTAGATTAAAACTAATGAATTTTTTGGAAATCCAAAAAACTCTCAGTGTTAAAGATTAAGGATGGAGGTAGTTGCTGGTTCTGCTACCGGCTGCCGGCTGCCGGCTGCCGGCTGCCGGACTTACCGCTTACCGCATACCACATACCACATACCGCTTCCCAACAAACTACCCCTCCTGATCTTACTCTCAGATTTTCCTTCCTATATAAAAGGCATAGCCATAATACTCCTTATACCTGTAGTATAACTGAGTCTCATGACGTTCACTTTCTATAAAATCCTCAGCCGTTTTATTTCCCTCATATTTCTTCAGGAAATCCTCCTGGGCCTTTACCTGATGGTCATAGAAATGCTCTGTCCAGCAGTTTTCAGGAAGCAGAAATGCCGCAACCGGCACATAACCTGCATTCTGCATCTGGCTTAGCTTATTAGGCAAGGTATCTATCTCAGGATAAGCATCCTGCCAGAACCTCTCTATCTCTTCAGGACGCTCTGCGGTAAACCACGTTGCTTCGGAGACAGCAATATAGCCGCCCTTTCTGAGGAATTTTCTCCACTCCTTAAGACCGCGTTCAAAACCGATGTTATAAATGGCTCCCTCTGACCAGATAAGGTCGAACTGGCCTTCTTCAAAGGGAAGATCATCCATTGATCCGGTAATACCTTTTACCCTGTCCTGCAAACCATGATCCTCAGCGTTCCGTCTGAAGAGATCAATAAATAACGGAAAGAGATCAATGCCGGTTATTGTGCCGGGTGCATGCTTTGCCAGCACCATGGTCTGACCTCCGGTACCGCAGCCGATGTCGGCAATCTGTGATCTGTCATTCAGGTTTTCAATAAAGCTCAGTGCTTTTTTCGTTACTTCCGGACTACCGGGCCCCTGGCGTTCAAGTGCTGAGAAATACTCGCAGATCAGACTGAAATCGAAATCGTGAATTGTTTTATTTTCGTTGCTCATTGTAATAAAATTCTGTGTTTAGAAATTAATGGCGTTATGCTGCCGGGTTTACCGTCAGCATCTTTAACCAGTTATAAATAAATGAAAATAAGATACCCCGGCATAATTATGCCTGAGTCTTCAAAAGGATGACCGCCGGATCTCAATCCGGAGATCATTTATTATACAAGATCCGCAAAATGTTTAAACATCCAGAGTTTTTAGATCTGGTAAAGGTAACAAAAATTTCTATTGGATCATTCCACAAAACCATATCGCCTGCGGCGAATAATTAAACGGGCGTATCATCCTACAAGACCTTATCGCCTACGGCGAATAATTAATTTGTGGCATCATTTTCTACAATACCAAATCGCCTACGGCGAAAGGCGCATTAAAAGAATAAAACAATATAATTATCTGTAGGTATTGTCATTGCAGGAATCCGTATGATCCTTAATCTCAGGGATAAAAGAGCAACATGCTTTTATAAACACAATAACTTCTTACAGCCCATAGCCCGTAGGGCTTACGGTATTGTAGATTCCTACAAGACCTTATCGCCTACGGCGAATAATTAATTTGTGGCATCATTTTCTACAATACCAAATCGCCTACGGCGAAAGGCGCATTAAAAGAATAAAACAATATAATTATCTGTAGGTATTGTCATTGCAGGAATCCGTATGATCCTTAATCTCAGGGATAAAAGAGCAACATGCTTTTATAAACACAATAACTTCTTACAGCCCATAGCCCGTAGGGCTTACGGTATTGTAGTAGATACGAATGTATAAAAAGAATTATACCTCGTAGAGGTTAAAGACGGAATCAATCATTCCGGATAGTGTGGCGAACCTCCGTTTCAACATTACCTCTTATCATTGCCCACACCGGGCAGTATTTATCCTCAGCCATTTTAATCACCTTATCCAGATCATCTTTATTCGTGTTCCCGGAAATGATATCAATTTCCATGATAATCTTTGAAAAACCTGTCGGGTGTTCAGTTCTTCGTATTCCTTTCGAACTGATTTCAAATCCTGATATGTTTTTGCCCATCCTCCGCAAAAAGAGGAGAACTGCGCTCCCCAGACAGGAAGAAAGGCTCAATAGTAATAATTCGAGTGATGTATAACCTTCATTGTCTCCAAATGGCGGAATATAGTCTATAGATACCGGATCATTACCGGTAACGGTTCCTGAAAATTTGAGCTTTTCATTTACGAGCCTGATATTACAGGCAAGTTCTTTCGATTTATCCATTTTTTTAAGTGTTTTATATGCATCTGATTATAGTCAGTGAAAAGCAAATAATTAAGCTTTCGTATCAATGTACCTCATGCTTCAAAAATGAGGAACTCTCCCTGCAGAGTCCCTCATAATATTACAAAATTTATTCCTTCTGCCAATTCTTAATGCTCCGGAAAAAACTGACATTCATACTTCCGCTTACAATAAGAGGATTCAGTTCGTCGAAAAGCCTGCTGTTCCTCAGCTTTTCTCCCACTGATTTCAGCTTTTCAGGACTTTCGATATGGTAAATGAAATACCATATATTTCCCTCCAGCGCCTTTATAAGTTCAGCTTTCTCAAGCACCTGTGCGGCGGTTGTTGTTTCCAGGGTTTCAAATTTCAGTAATTCGGTAATAGTTTTTGTTTCCATAACAGATGATTTTTAAGTTATGAAGCAAAAATAAAACCTGAAAATCCCCTGAAATAGTATAAAAACGACAGCTACCTGATTTTTCCGATCTGGAGGATTGAGTTATCATTTTTTATGAATTTGCCCGGAGTGCTGCCTGCGAATCTTTTGAATTCCTTTATGAAATGCATCTGGTCGAAGAAATCGTTGTCGTAAGCAAGGTCGGACAGTTTAGAATAAGATGTATAGAGCAGCTGGTTAAGACTTTTATGAAAGCGGTTAAGCGTTATATATGTGCTTGCCGGCAATCCTACATTCTTATTGAACAGGCGTTCAAGTTGCCGCGGACCAATATTATTACTGTTGCAAAAGTTGCTTAAGCCTGATGTGCAGGCAGTCAGCTGAAGTGATTCGAAGAGAGGTCTGAAATCATCATTCCCGGTTGCATCGCAATTGAGCAGCGACAGAAGATCCTGTTCCAGAATGGCCAGTCGTTGGTTTGTATCTTCTGCTTCCTTCAGCTTTTCGTTAATCTCCCCTGCCACTTTTAAGCCGATCTCATCGGCACCCAGAACCTGGTTCTTAAATTCAGAAGCAGGCATCTTTACAAAGGGATAAAAACCATCGGGGGCAAAACAGATGCCTACAACATCAACTTTCCCCTTTAACCTTAGGCTGGCATTCATGAAATGACTCTGCAAGCCCAAAAAATATACATCATTCAGTTTTTCCTGTTTTTCCCCGCTCGAAATATAATGTGGAGTATCGCTCAGGTTGAATCTCATATTGATGTTCCTCTGAGGAATGAGCCGGTGATCAAGCTGAGTGTCACTGATCCTGAGCTCCCAGAAAAACTTGATATATCTTCTCAATAAAGGATTCTGAACAGGGTATTTCTTTATTGTATGCTGCATTTAACCTTGCTATGAGCAGTATAAAATTAAAAAAAAATCAAAATACCTGTATATAGAGTGCTTTTGGCTGAAATGATGAATTCATATAAGAAACAAATAATCAGGGATACTGTTTAAGGAAGAGCGGAAGGGCATAAGCGCAGCATGCCTGGGATCACCAGCGTTCTCAGCCCTAAGCCCTGAGCCCTCTGCCCTGAGCCTGGCGTCTCTCCTACTTCATTGCATAGCCAAGTGTGGCTTCAATTTTTGTAATTGCTCCATTGGCAGCTGTTGTGACTATGAAGACAGTAAAATCATCGAAGAATTTCTTCCTCACGAAGATCCACTGCGCCCCCTTCTTAAGGTGCTTAATATCCTGACTTTCATTCTCTTCGACAGGGTAGATTGAGTTAAGGGCTGCCTCGAAGAGCTTAGCGCCATTTTCATCCTTCAGGAGGAACTCCTTTTTAATAAGTGACATCAGAACAGGGCACTCGAGGTCGGTATGGATTGTTTCTACCATTGTCACCGTCGCACCGTTAATGTTGAAATAAACGTCGCTGCCACAGTATGACAGGCCTGAACCGGTTTCATTGTAGCCCACAAGACCTTTGAAGAATGTGCCTGTAAAGACTTTGCTTACGGCTGCCTGGTCAATTGTACTGAGCTCAGCCTCTGTATTGCTCTTTACATAGGTATCAATGAGTTTTTTGCTGTTCGCGTCAACTCCCTGTGAAGCCAGCGATACCGTGATCATCAGTGCGATGAGTGTGGAAAGAATATTTTTCATGTTTGAAGGGGTTAATTATCCGGCTATTAAATTAAGTGAATTTATGGAAATAATCAAGGGCGGAAGGGAGGAAGGGCAGAAAGGCGACCGGCGACCGGTTTCAGGGACTGAGTACCGATTACCGATTACCGAATACTGATTACTGATTACCGCTTACCCGCTACCGGCGCCTGTGGTTAAAAAATAATCTCCTGTACTTTGCGATGATCCTGTAGAGCGCGTCGCGGAGAGATGGTGGTACCAGTATGAAGACATAAAATAACCTCCACCACCCTCCCATGTCCTTCAGTATGTGCAGAACTGCCGAAGAACGAAGGAAATATTTTCCATCAGCAAGATAAATGACTGAACTGGTATCCTTTGATGATATCAGGTATTTGCTTATGAGTGAAGCTCCCTCTGCAGACTGCTGCGGAATGAGTTCAAAGTCCGCCTTTTTACCATACCGGCGGATGAAGCGGACAACACCCAGACAGAGAGAACATTCGCCATCGTAGATTATTGTTTTTCCCATGCAGGGGAAACATGGATTGAGGAAGAATGTTCAGGGCGGCAACCGGCAACCGGCTACCGGCTACCGGCGGAATGGCGGAATGGCAGAAGGGCAAATTTTAACCACAGAGACACGGAGGGCACGGAGGATCACAGAGGGTAATTTATTGTAATTCGCTACGCTGTAATTCATGGTAATTTATTCCCCTTAATTACAATTAATTACGCGCGTAGCGCAAATTACGCCCGAAGGGCTAATTACTATGAATTACTGCGAAGCCAAATTACGGCGAAGCCAAATTACAGCCGAAGGCTAAATTACGCGCGTAGCGCAAATTCCTGCGATGCTGCTTTTACTATTTCAAGCTTGCATTTTATCGTCACTTCAGAGATTATATTCCCCGTATATACTGTTTTTCAGGGATTATACTCTCCGGATTCTGATTTTTTGCAAAGAATAAAGAAAACAGGCGGAAGGCGGAAGGGCGACAGGCGTCAATTGGAAGAGTGATTTGCATGATGAAAAGGTACGGGAAGTGAGGCTCCCCTCCCTGGAGGGCCTGTCCCGCCTGAGCGGGAGGCCGGGGGTGGGTCAGACAGACCGAAAGCTGACTATTCTTTAACTCTGTGCATCTCTGTGATCCCGATAAATACCGAGACTCGAAGCATTTTATGTATTTTTTCTTAACAACTGAGATTTGGAGGTAAATCCACTATAATTCAAGATTCACAATTATTATAAATTACCTTTTTTCTTCTTCCTGTAAACCGCTTTGTCTTCTGAAAGCTGATAAGTATTGTTTCCGGCTCTGGTTTTATTCCTGGTGTTTCCGGTTGCAGAGGAGGGATTATTATTCCTTGCCGTGATTTCAAAGGTTATGTTAAACACCTTTTGGATTTTAGCAAGCATTGTGAAATTCAACAATTTGTCTCCTTTATAAAGCTGGGTAATATAGCTGGGTGATACACCAAGTTTTGCAGCAAGTTCATTTCGCTTTATGCTTTTGGTACCAGAATAATTCTCCAATTCGCTGAGAAATCTGAACATAATTATATGAGCTTCATGATCGAGTTCCTCTTTTTCATCCTTAAAAGAAAACAGATTCTCAAACTCCTTACTGACAGTATATTTATCTTTAAACTTCATAGTCATATCCTCCTACTTTTTCGATCAACACTATCTCTTTAGCCGAAAGTTCATTATTCTTTTTACGCCGGTACAGAATTGAGGCCACAACGATATGTATTCCGGTTGATGTGTTTAGTTCCTTGCAATAGATGCGGTCATTTTCCTGTCCCTTAACGAATTTCATTGCAGTTACATTTCTGCACTTCACATTAATATCTTCCTTGTCGTACAAATCAGTATTCCTATATCCTCCAAGGATGATTTCCGCTATATATTTAAACTTCTTCTTATGCCGATCATCCTGACAGAGATATCCAAGAATCTCCTTTTTGTTTATTGAATCGACATAAATACCCCTTTTGCCGTCTTTTGATGATATTATATGTTCACATTTTCTGATCACAAATTTAAGCTATTGGTTAATTAGTTGTATTTGAATTGACGATTAAATTTAAGCTATAGGTTAATTAATTTATAAAATAATTTTAATTCCGTTACTATAATACCTGTATGATTTATACTTTAAACGCAGCGAACGTTAAGTCAAATTTACATAAAAGTGATATTAATTACAAACGCATCTTTAAGAAGGATCTCTAAGCCCAGCCAGATGTGACGGGAGGAAGGCGTGAGGCGACCGGCGACTGGCGGAATGGCTGAAGGGCTGAAGGGCAGAAGGGATAACTTAACCACGGAGACACAGAGGACATGGAGGGACACGGAGGGTAATTTATTGTAATTCGCTTCGCTGTAATTCATTGTAATTTATTCCCCTTAATTACTATAAATTACGCGCGTAGCGCAAATTACGGCCGAAGGCCAAATAACGGCGAAGCCAAATTACAGCCGAAGGCTAAATTACGCCCTTGCGCCCTTACCTTATAAATATCAAAAGTACTCCCTGGTAGATGATTAGTCCTAGAATCCCAAGAAAGACTGATTTTGCATTACTTCCTTTATGTACTTCACCGAATCCCTTTGCAAAAAGCAGAGGGAACCATGTAAAGTAGATCAGAAAGAGAGTATACAGCATATAATGGAAAAAACCCGGTTCATTGAGAAGGCGTTCATATTCCTGCATGCTGATCACCCCTGTGAAAGCCAGGAAAGCATCAGTAAGATCGTGGAGCATGGTGGCCCATGAAGCTACAGCTGATCCGAAGGAGATGACAACAAAAGTATCTTCAAAAGAACCGCTTGTATGCCATAGGTGTGAAAGAAGCTGTATAATACCTGTTGCACATATAATACTTATAAAAATGCCAGGAATGGAAAGGAAGATATCCCAGAAGAAATAGTCTTCTGCAGGTATTGCCAGCCAGGGTTTGAAAGTTGAGGGGGCTCCTCCGGCCTGAGAGGCCATAATATAGAATAAAGTATATCCGAGTGCAGGTATCAGTGCAGCATAGAAGCCATACCTGAAACGCTTTTCATCACTTAATAGTGCACTGAATGTCCGTCGGGGTGCTATGAACATCCTGAAATAGTAGCTGAAAAATCCTTTCTTTTCCATAGTTAAAGTGTATGAAAACGAAAATAGTAATTTCCTTATATATCTGTCAGATGGATGATATAAAGTTCAGGGCTTCAGGCGACAGGCATCAGGAACTGATTACCGATTACTGATTACCGGCTACCGGCTACCGGCTAACGGCTAACGGCTACAGGTGTCAGGGACTGATTACCGATTACCGATTACCGAATACTGATTACCGACTACCGGCAACCGACAACTTGTTTATTTTACTGTAGTGTCAGCTAAAAAATCGCCGTCGATTATCAGGACTTTCACACCCTTCTCGCTGAATGAACGATGGGAGCTCAGTTCATCAGAGACCACATAGCTCATTCCCGCTTTCAATTCAAAGCTTTCTCCGCTTTGCAATTCACTTATTAAACTGTAATTATCTTTTGCCAATTCCTCATTTAAATTAAATTTAACAACATGCGTGTAATCTCTAAAAAAGTATAAATAAATTACTCCTTCTTTCAAATCATAAATAGTTGTATACATTGTACCTGCACCCCAAGCTCTTTCCTGATGCATAGTGTCCATAACTGAAGAACAAAAAGCAACAGAAATATCCTTATTTTTTTCAAGATATTTTCTCCCTTTTTGATAATGAGGAAGAGCAACATCACACTCATTCTTTATTTGTGAAGGATAGAAATTTGAAACTAAATAATACTCTTTATTTCCAATAATAAGGGAATCTCCTTCTGCTACCAGATACTTACCCGATTTGTCAACGAAAAGAAACATGGATGTTTCCAGTCCCGATAAATTAAATTGACTCAAATAATTCTTCACTTCATCTACCGTTGCACATCTTCGCATTATTTCTTTCAAAAAGGTCATTGTAAGTGGTTTCTTCCCCAGAGTATCACTTATTGCTTTATAATCTTCAGCAAAACCATCAAACACAAGACCCGCCTGGTTCATTCCTCCCTGAGGCCAGAAATTGTCAAATCCAACATAAAGTGCTCCATATTCACCCTTTTTACCTTTTTCAAACCAAATCCTGTCATTCGGATTCCAATAGTCCTCGTTATTCCCCACCATTGTCTTCCCATGCATGGTTATTTTAAACATACTGCAAGCATAAGAATCTGTAATCAGGAAAAATCCACAAAAAGCTACTGTAATAATCGTTGCAGTCAACTTGCTTTTTATCATTGTGTTATGTCTTTTATAATTGGTGCCAACTTGTTTGTAGAAATAATAACTATTGCCTTACCTGTCTATAATACTCAAAGAGAGCGACTTATGCTATTGATACCTCAACACCTCCGTATGCATTGTCATCTTCCACTCCATGGGATTGGAGGAGTGAGGTGTGAGGGATGAGGCGTGAGCCCAGTGCTGTGCGTAGTGAGGATCACCATAGCTATCGGGAGTCACGATGCAAGAAGGGTGCGCCATGCCCCGTACCTTTATAATATAGCTGCACCAACCCCTTTTCAAACTGTTTTGCAGAGATAAGTTCCAGATTCTGTGCGGGACGACCATCCTTAAAGAGCTTTGTACCGTTACCCAGTAAAACAGGAATCACTGAGATGATGAACTCGTCAATCAGGTTATCCTTCAGAAGCTCATTAACTATCTCCGCTCCGCCGTCAATAAAAATGTTCTTCCCCTCTCCGCTTTTCAGCCTCAGGACAAGGTCTCTCAGATTTCCTGTGTAAAACTGTGTCTTCCCAATACTTTGTCTCTCTGTCCTTGATATAACCCAGGTATCGGTGTCTGCATGAGGAAACTCCTGAACCTGAGACATCACCCAGTCATATGTCCTTCTGCCAAGTATTACAGTATCAACCGTTTTCAGGAAGTCTTCATATCCGTAGTCCTCCCCTTCCTGCTGAACAGCAGACAGAAAGCTCAGATCGTCATCCGGACCGGCAATGTAGCCGTCGAGGCTCGTTGCGATGTATAATATTACTTTCCTGCTCATTGCTTATATGTTAAGTTGTATTTCAATACCTCAACACCCCCGTATGCATAGTCATCTTCCATTCCTCACCGACCTTTGAATATACCTTGCATACCCTGCCCTTCCAGTGGTTATTGTTATCATGAATGTCAACCCAGAGGGTGTCAATATCAACTACGGCAAAGGCGCCGTCTTTCTCTTCGGAGATAACTATCTTCCTGATATCCCTGATATTATGGACCAGCCTGTGAGTGTTGAAAAGCTCCTGCCAGCCCCTGCACCACCGCTCCTTATTGTACCTGCCCAGGGGCATTATCCAGTCCATTGGATCATGTGACTCAAATGTACGGGGCCAGGGCCAGACCATATCGGGATGAAAAACGGAGATAAGAAGGTTTACATCCTGTGTTTCCCAGGCTCTCGTTTCACGGTTTACTATCTCTGTGATTTCGGATTCTTCTTTGGACATTATGTTGGAGGTTTAAAATATTTTTATTCAAAATGGACGTTAATTTCTTTTTTAACCACAGAGGAAACGGAGTAAAGACACAGAGGACACAGAGAAATATTTATCTCTTATTTACCTTTGTGCTCTTTGTGTGAACTTTGTGCACTTTGTGGTTAAAGTTTTATTTCCTTCCCTGTCTCCAGGTAGTCTGTCAGATCGGAGAGGAACCTTACCATGGGAGCTCCATCAATCACATCATGATCAACAAGGATTGTCATATTGAGTACCTCCCTGATCTTTACCTCATTACCGACAACAACCGGCTTTTTAAGGATTGATCCCACACCGAATGAAAGGGGATGGACTGCCCTGTGGATGAACCAGCCGTTTATCCTGCCTATCATGCCTGGAGAGGTAATCGACACATTACCCATGGTGCGGTATGCAGCTTTGGGAGACCTAAGCAGCAGCTTCCAGAACAGCCTCCTCAGGAATCCCGGCAAATGATAGTATATCCTCTGATATGCAGCTGTACGTTTTTCAAGCACTATGTCGTCAGGACCCAGCTCTCTGTTTTTTGCCTTTTCAATCTCTTCTGTTATCTCCCGGGCTGATTTCCTGTTTACCTTTTCAATGACAAGCGGGATGGGAACCTTCGTCTCCCCTGCCCTCTTTTCAACTATCATTGAGACATTTATGTCGTCAAAGATCATCAGTTTCTTTTTGCTGTACAGCCAGGCTGCCGCTTCCGGATGTTTCTGCAACACGCTCCCGATAACTTTTATCAGCCAGCCATTAAATGAAACTGTTATCCCCTTCTTCCTTAGGTCCCGCAGCTTTGCCCTGCTCTCGGTAACGTCGAACTCAAGCATGGCGCTCACATGATGCCTGCAGAGGGCAACATCAAACGTGTCGAAGGTCGCAATCCTCGTACGGACAACATCCTTAAAACGGTAGTTACTTGTCATGTTAAGAGGCTTAATTTATAAGACAACTTTATTCTTTTTTCTGAAGGAATTCATACTTCCGTCTGGTCAGTCACAATAAGGCAGCAACCAACAATATGGCAAAAACCCATAAGTGATGCGATGCTCAACTACACGGAACCATTCAGAAAATTGCATTGCAACCCGAAGGTAAGAAAATAATAAGAAAGGGAAAAGGATTGTGAAATAAATAACAATGTCAGTCTTTAACGCATCTCACCGACAAAAAGTTAAGCGGTCCTCCTTTTGTAAAAAAGCCGTTCCTGTCTAAATCAGGTCTGTCTGATGATACTGACCTGAAAATAAGCATCCCCTGCTCAGAATTGTAAGTATAATCAACTGATGATTCCCACCAGAAAGCCTGCTGGCCTTTTCCTGAAAATGATCCCAGCCTGATACCCGAGGAGCCTGCTGGAAGTGCAGAAAATCCTGAGTAATCTCTTGCCCCTGTGGTATATTGTTCCCAGTATCCGGTTTCTTTCTTTAATAAAGATCCTGCAACCTGCTCCCCTCCAAGATATGCTGTAAGTGAATTCCAGTCAGCGCCTGTTGAAACATGCCAGCCGACAGGGCATAAGCTGCACGACTCCACAGCAGGCCAGTTGTAAAGAGCCCCGTAAGTCTGACCGTTGCTTTCATCAAAATCATACCAGGTATATGCTGCTGTTGTCAGGGACGACCATTCGGAACTTACATAAGGGATAGCTGCACCATCGGAATACACTCTCGATCTCAGGTTTTCCTTCATCCATACTTTTGAACCGAGTGATACAGTATTATATCTGTTTCCTTCAGCATCCGATACTGTATTTAATGTTGTAAACTCAATATCATCGCTGTAAACATCAAGCTCAGGACATTCAATAATGAACCTCAGATAGTATTTTGTACCGGGAGTAAGATCCTCAATGCGAACAGATAAGATGCTGTCGGTTATGCTTCCCATAACAAAGCTGTTTTCATCAGCAGGTTCCGGCAGAAGTCCGAGTAAAGCACCGGCGCTTTTTATGTTCATGCCCTCATTATACTTCAGTGTGGCTTTTACTGTAACTGCATCAGAACCCGTGCTGAACAGCTCGGCGCCATAAATCACCGGCAATCCGGATGCCTTCCTGTCTTTTTCACATGCAGTAAAAATTATCGCAAAAAGACTTATTATTAACAGATTATGAAAAGTTATATGTCTGAATGACCTCATTTTGATTACTGTTTGTTTCCCCGTCCCTAATATATAAATTTTTATTTTGCTACGGAAGGTGGCAGTAAATGGCTTTTTCAGATATAGCTTCGATGGAGATCTAGGGCTTTTCTTTTTTTACCACAGAGTTCACAGAGGCGCCTTCGGCTTAACACAAAGGACTCAAAGGATAGCAACAGGTATTTAGTTACAACAAATTACAGCGCAGCGAATTACGCCCGAAGGGCTAATTACAACTAATTACGGCGAAGCCAAATTACACCCGAAGGGCAAATTACCTTTGAGCCGTTGCTCCTTTGAAGGAAATCAGTTATAACACAGAGTTGCACAGAGGGACACAGAGGTTCACAGAGAGAATTGCTCAGAGCCGCGAAGCGAATTACAGCGAAGCGAATTACGCCCGAAGGGCTAATTACAACAAATTACGGCGAAGCGAATTACAGCCGAAGACTAAATTACGGCGAAGCCAAATTACAGCCGAAGGCTAAATTACAGCGAAGCAAATTACGCCCGAAGGGCAAATTACAGCGCAGCGAATTCCCCCCCCTACTTTGCTGCATCACCCAGAAAGGCAATATCCATAAAATACTTTTCAGGATCATTGCGGTCGATGTAAACATCAAGTGATTTGCGTCCGGCAAGGAGGGTCTCAGGATCAGACCAGACGTATCTAATTGTGTGATAATATTCTTTGCCTGTCATCGGATCGGTCCATTTACAGTCGATCTTATATGGATTCTTCTTCATCATAGTGAGTGAGGTATCGATATCAATCCCCAGTATCTGTGCCTCAACCTTTCGTCCCTGTGTTTTGAAATAATTCTCGCTTTTGTCTTTCTTCCTGCCAGAGTAAACTGAAAGCAGGTTAAACAGCAGCAGTATGAAGGTCCAGAACAGGACTTTCTTTCCTCCCTTTACACCATCTGAGATACGCGATTTATCAGGATTATCAGTCTGATAAAATACCTTAACCTGTTCACCATCATGGTAGCGTTTACCCTTGCTGCTGTGGGTGCCCCTGATAATCCTTTCAACGCCATCTTCGGAATTAAATCTGATCTCATAGGATGACATGCTGCTGCTTGCAACAACACCCTGGGTTATTTTTGCAGTTTTCTGGAAGGATGATGCTTCAAGGTAAATTATTACACCGGCAACAGCTGCTACGGCACAAATAACAAAAAGAATCTTGTTTCCCGCTTTCATAATGTCAAAAGGTTAGTAGTATAAAGTGAAGATAAACAATATTAAGCAAGATCTTATAACTCCGCCGGGTAAAAACCAGGCGCCCGGAGCCCGGCGCCATGCACATTACAACTAGTTACTGCTCCCCGCAACAACACACCTGCTTATCGCTACTGCAGGCCTGTCAACAACCTGTAATCCTGCTGATTCAAGTCTGGCAAGCATCGCGCTGAACGCCCTGCCTGTGACATGAATTTTTGGCTCAACTATCATAATCCTTCCTCCCGGGTTGAGCAGGGATTTCATCTCCCTGAGGAAACTGAGCTGATCAGGCACTTCATGAACCATCCAGAAGGTGAGTATGAAATCGTACTTCTTCTCAATCCCGGTTTTCTCCTGCAGGCATTTGTGCGCCTCAACTCTTTTTCCCAGACCCAGACTGTTCACTTTCTGCAACATCTTATCGAGCATGCCCTGTTGCAGGTCGGCAGCTGTTACAATGCCTGATTCACCAACAAGCCCTGCCAGCGCTGCAGTGAAATATCCGGGTCCGCAACCCATGTCGAGAAC
>CAZEYY010000015.1:26713-43734 GCA_964516485.1 uncultured Rikenellaceae bacterium | reverse complement strand
CCTGTGTTACTACAAATTATCAAAATAATGTTAATCATTACCGATAGTCATATTAAAAATTTCGATCATTTTAAATAAAACCGGGATATTTAAAGAAATGCTTACTGAAAATGCAAGGATATCGGGCCGTATGTCCCTGGCATACATAATAAGTTCTGCAGTGGAAGTTGAAGCTCCGAAAAAATGCGAGGTCCAACCGTTCATTTCAAATACATCGCTGATCATTTTGATACCAATCTGGTGATATTCATTTTCAACACACGCAACGATGGCTTTCTTATTCAGCACTTTATCAGGAATTACTTTTTCATAGACTTCATTCAATATCCTCTCCACTATTGAGGATGCCAAGTGTTCGGTAGCGACACCTATCCTGTTATTCTCCCACATCGCACCTACCTCATACATTGATTTCCTGATTATGTTCTCATATAGCTCTTCAATTGACATTTTATTATCCAGATAGTTGTTCACTATTCTTGAACAAACCAAATGATTCCCTGAAAGGAGAGATTCCAGAAATTCACTATTAACAGCGTTGCTGTCTGCATTTTCCATGTTAGCCCTGTATGTATCAAATTTAAAGATAATTTTTCTGAAAGGGGCTGTAAGAAGCAATTAATATTTCAGATTAACCAGGCCGTATGAATATCTGTGCAAGGATATTTTCCAGCGAAAAACCGTGAAGATGGATTTTACCGACAACATCAGCAAAAGCAGAAACTCTCTGACAGGAGATGGTAACATGGTTTTTTCAATTAAGGCACGGATAAGAGCATTACCAGCAGCTCTTTTACTGTTACGTGATAAGGTAACAAGAAACAATCTTAACAAAATCAGTGTCAGAAAAAGCATGTTAATTGATATAAATGGTTAAACTGATTACAAAATTACTCTGAGCCAGGCAGATACTCACCAAAATAAAAGTTACATTACCTTACAGGAACCTTACATAATCTTACATCATGATCAAAATGAACATTTTGTGAGCATTATGAAGCTTTTCTGGTGAAATTTCACTGTATTGTTTGAAATTGAAAAATAAATGATATTTTTGCGCTGCGATTGCCGAAGCCTTGGCGAAGGCAATACAAACCTCCTACGCTGAAGCTTCAGAGGTCACAGCGGGGTGTAGCGCAGCCCGGTTAGCGCATCTGGTTTGGGACCAGAGGGTCGCAGGTTCGAATCCTGCCACCCCGACAAAAGAAAAGAGGCTGTCTCAAAAGGTAAGAGCAGCCTCTTTTTTCGTGTTTTTAGCCGTACCCCCAGGTGGGCATTTTTAAATATTCAATTCTCCAGAAGACAAATCAACTTTTAATACACCCTCTTTTGCCAGAAATACCTGGAGATTTAAACTGCATCTGAAACAGTCTTGAGCTTAAGGTGCGATTTAATCACAGTCAATAATTTGTCTTTGGATACCGGTTTTAAAATATAAGCATCGTAATCAGCTTCATCTATTTTTATTTGATTGATGTCCGGACTATATGCTGTAAGTGCAATTACCGGCAGATCAGGTCTTATTCTTTTTATCTTCCTGCTTGCTTCGATACCATTCATCACAGGCATTTTTATATCCATTAAAACAAGATCCACTTCAGGCTTGTTTTTGCATAATTCAACAGCTTCTGCCCCGTTCCATGCATGCAGGATGTTAAACTCATGGTTGCTCAGCATAGCCTTGATCAGGAAGTAATTCATTTCATTATCCTCTGCCACAATAATTGTTTTATCAGATAAACATATTCTGTCAGAGTCAACATTGATATTCTTCTCCTCTGGCCGGATTGCGGATGGGAAATTAACCGGTAAAGTAAAGTAGAATACTGAACCTTGTCCTGATTGAGACGACATCCAGATTTTGCCGCCCAGCAATTCCACAAAACTTTTTACAATTGACAAACCTAATCCTGTCCCTTCATATTGTCTTGAAATATCACTCTCAACCTGATAAAAACGATCGAAGATTTTTTCACACTGATTACCGGGAATTCCAATTCCGGTATCTGATACAAAAAACCTGATAAAATCTTTATCTGTCTCATAACCAAACCTGATGGATCCATTTTTTGTGAATTTCACAGAATTTCCAATGAGATTGTCAAGTATATCATCCAGCTTAGCGCTATCTGTAATGATAACTGAGTTTTCGTCTTCAATAGTTGTTTCATAACTCAGGGAAAGGTTCTTTTCCGATGCTGCAGGCAAAAACCTTGAATGCAGACTTCTGATTTTGGAATTAATATTTGTTTCAGTCGGGCTTATTTTTACAATCCCGGCTTCAATATTTGATATTGTGATAATTTTTGTAATTATTGAAAGCAAATTATTGCTGCTTTTCTGAATACCATCAATCAATGAAGCCCGGTCTTCATCATTCATATGTGGCTCTCCAAGGAGTCCTGAAAAGCCTACAATGGCATTCATGGGTGTTCTGATTTCATGTGAAATATTGTGCAGGAAAGCTGTCTTCAGTTTATCACTTTCCTCAGCTTTCTCCTTAGCTTTAATCAACTCTTCAATATATTTCTTCCTGTCGGTAATATCATCAAAGCTTGAGAGCAGGCACTGTTCGTTATTTACAGTAATTATTTCTGATGATATTTTAACAGTTATCTTTTCCTGATTCTTGTTTAAAAATTGCAACTCCTTATCATAAACTTTCCCGTGACGTATAATGTTTTCAACAAACACATCCCTCTCCTCCTTGGCAGGCCAGATATTAATATCGCAGGTTGATCTGTTATTTACATCTTCAATGGAATAGCCTGTAATTCTTCTGGCGCCCTGGTTAATTTCGATAATCCTTCCATCGGAGATCCTTGTGATTGCCATTCCGTAGGATGAAGTATTAAATGCTTTTGAGAATTTTTCTTCCTCCAGTTTAATGTCATTCAGCAAGTGCATAGAGAACATGTGCTCGAGGCTTAATATCAAAAGAATCAGCAACACCTGGTTTATAAGAATAACTGCCGTATCGAACCATCCTGAATTGAAATAGTCTTCAGATCTGTGACCAGTGACAAAGAATCTGACAATCCTTACAATACAGACTATGCAAAATGCTATACAGACCAAATTAACCGGTCGTGTCAACCGTGATACAGAACGTGGTATCCTGTATAACAATAACCAGATACATTGCGCAAACACAATCAGCCAGACAATTGCAATATTGAGGTCCCTGGCAGCCAGACTCGGATCTTTAAAAGTGTACCAGGCATGAACAGCCGCAAAAACGAGGAGGAGTATAAGATTCGGCAAAAAAGAACTCTTCCGGCCGGTATATTTTTCAAGGCCGATAAAAAAAAGTATTATTCCGGCAATACTTAATGAATTTGAAAGGTTAAAGGAGATCCAGTCAGGAATATTGCCACGCAGCAATAGCATAACCAGAGCCAGAGTCTGCATGGCAAAGCAGAATAGCATATAATGAACACCCCTATATCGATTACGATATTGTTTTAGCTGAAATGTGACAACAACAGTACTTATGATTGCTATAAGCAAGTAACTTATAATAGCTGTCCGCATGTCAAGTGATAGCATAAATTTCGCTTTACAGTTTAACTTTCACGGGAATATTGCCCCAGACCGGAATCAGTGGTTTATTGTCCCTTAAATCAAGAGTTCCCTTTATAAAATCCTAAAGTATAAATATTCTTTAATAATCGGGCAGCCGGGATATGGCTTTTTTTTAGTGACGGACAGGTTTTTTAAAACCTCAGAATAAGTGAAAAGTTGAAAGTAAAATCCGGGTTAAATGATTTGGTATTTTATTCTTTCAGAATCAGGACTTCGGTTCAATCGCCAATATAATTTGGCCCTTTCCAGACCAGCTTTTTGCAGCACTTATTCAAATTATAGTCTAAGTAGAATGCGGGCTCCTTAAGCAGGTTACCATCGAAATCATAGTACCATGGGCCACTTGACCAGACCATATTATGGAACTCAAAATACCATGACTCATTATATTCATACCTGATCCAGGAAGTAATGGATGGTCCTGCATCGGGATCGGATTTAAGAACTTTTTCATCCTGAGTGATTCTGTCCTGTAACCATTTTGGAATCTCAGATGCAGGGACCAGGTAGGGATCCTCAGTACAGGAACTTAAGAAAAATGAAAAAAATGCTACGCAGATCAGAGTTTTCATATCCTGAGTCTTTGGTTAAGAGCAATTTTCAAATACATGTTAATATAATTCAAAACAGATAATCCTGGATATTATTATTTAATATCAATCCCGGATCTGCAATTCTAATGCTTTGGAATAAAAGTATCTTCGGCAATAAGTGCGACGAGCTTATTGAGCGTAGCCCGTTACAGGTGCCGGGATTTATTCTATACTGTTATCAAAATCTTTTACAATCACATCGTGAGCTCCACCTTCAATTATACTTGTTGATGATACTAAGGTAATTTTAGCCTCAGATCGAAATTCGTTTAGTGTTGTTACTCCACAACTACACATTGTAGATTTGATCTTTCCTAATGTCTGTTCCAGATTATCTTTAAGCTTTCCGGCATAAGGAACATAGCTGTCTACACCTTCCTCGAATTTCATATTACTGTTTCCGCCCATGTCATATCTCTGCCAGTTTCTGGCCCGGTTTGAACCTTCGCCCCAATACTCTTTTACGTAGTTTCCCCCTTTAAAAAGTTTTTTTGTCGGACTCTCATCAAATCGGGCAAAATATCTGCCCATCATTAAAAAATCTGCTCCCATTGCCAATGCAAGCGCAATATGATAGTCCTGGACAATTCCTCCATCAGAACATATTGGAATATATTCTCCGGTCTTAATAAAATATTCATTTCTGGCTTCAGCAACATCAATTAATGCTGTGGCTTGTCCTCTGCCTATTCCTTTTTGTTCCCTGGTTATGCAAATTGAGCCTCCGCCAACTCCAACTTTAATAAAATCTGCACCAGCCTCAGCCAGATAGTGAAATCCCTCTTTATCAACTACATTCCCCGCACCAATTAAAACATTAAGTCCATAGTTTTCCCTGACATACTTAATAGTTTCCTTCTGCCATTCGGAGAATCCATCAGAGGAATCTATGCATAACACATCAACGCCTGCATCAATAAGTGCAGGTATTCTTTCTTTATAGTCTCTTGTATTAATGCCGGCACCTGCAATTAATTGTTTCTTTGAGTCAGAAAGTTCATACGGATTTTCTATATGATTATCATAGTCTTTACGGAAAACAAAATATTTCAAGAACTGATTATCATCAACAATTGGTAAGGTATTTAACTTGTGTTCCCAGATAATGTCATTAGCCTCACTAAGAGATATGCCGTTTTTGGCTGTTATCAGATTCTCAAACGGAGTCATAAAGTCTTTCACTTTTTTATCCTCACTGTCTTTACTTTTCCTATAATCACGACTGGTTACAATACCCAGAAGCTTTCCGGAAGGCATTCCGTCTTCAGTAACTCCGACAGTCGAAAAACCTGTTTTTTCTTTTAATGCAAGAATATCTTTTAATGTATGTTCAGGTGTTAAGTTAGCTCTGCTTTCAACAAATCCGGCTTTATACTTTTTAACAGCCATAACCATTCTTACCTGGTTCTCTATGGATTGTGAACCAAAAATAAATGACAGCCCCCCCTCTTTTGCCAGTGCAATAGCTAATATATCATCTGAAACCGATTGCATAATAGCAGAAACAAATGGGATATTTAGGGTTATTTTGGGTTTATCGCCTTTCTTAAAGCGGACTAAAGGGGACTGTAAATTTATATTTTCATAAGTGTCGGATTTAGTTGTAAGTCCCGGTATAAGAAGATATTCATTGAAGGTTCTTGATACTTCGTTTATGAATTGTGCCATAGTCGATTTATGAAAATTTTGCTAATTTAGTTTTTTCTCTTATTCTGAAAATCCATTCAAGCTGTTTTTTTCGGCCTTGCACCTGGAAACATGGCAGTTATTGCAGTAAGCTTTACCCGACCTGTCCTGACAGAAACGTCAGGACGCAGGGAAATTTTGCAATTCAGGCTCCTAAAGGAAGCAAAAAATCATAACAGGCTTATCAGCTTATTTTCTGATAGTTAGAAATTTTTGAATTATTAATCTTAAATAAGTATCTTAAGGTCGGATTACATTAATTATTGCTACATATTTCCCAAATTAAAAGAAGTCATGAAAAAAATAGCACTAATATCTCTCCTGGCATTTTGCCATGCGGGATTGTTTTCTCTTATTGCACAGAATGCTTCATCAGTCTGGACGCAACTGCGCATGAGCCATTCAAATGAGTGGAATCTTGCTGATTCAATCCAAAAGTACCGCACAGGTATCATTGTTGTAAAAACATCACCGGGCACAAAGGTGGAACTGGAACAGCAGAAGCATGAATTCTGGTTTGGCTGCGCTTTGAACAGCAATGCATTTGACGGGAAGATGGCTGATCAGGATGCCGGGATATATAAACAGAAATTCCTTGAAAACTTCAATGTTGGTGTCACTGCCAGCTCCCTGAAGTGGCATCACATGGAACCTGAAAAAGGAAAAGTTGATTTTCTGACAACTGAAAACATACTTGCCTGGGCTGATGATAATAATCTTCCGCTGAGAGGACACAATTTATTCTGGGGTATCTACTACGTTCAGGACTGGGTAAAGGCCCTTACTGATGACCAGCTGTATGATGAGCTGCATAAACGGGCAATAACAATTGCCTCAAGGTATAAAGGTCGTTTCGCCGAATACGATTTCAATAACGAAATGATGCATGGAGATTATTACCAGGAGAGACTCGGTCCCGGTATAACAAAAAAGATGGCAGGCTGGATTAAGGAATACGATCCTGATGCAAAACTTTATCTCAACGATTATGACATACTTACCGGCAGAATGCTTCAGGAATATACGGACCATATAAAAGATATGCAAAAGCGCGGAGTACCAATAAGCGGAATAGGGGTTCAGGGACACCTGCATGCAGAAGATTTCAGCAGGGATACACTGAGGTATGCACTCGACGTACTTGCACAATTCGGCCTTCCGGTAAAGATCACAGAATTCAATATGCCTGGTCAGAGATCTAAATATCAGAAGGATACATCTCTTATCCCTACAAAAAAAGAAGAAGAACAATTTGCACAAAACCTTAAGGATTATTACCGGATATGTTTTGCACATCCTGCTGTTGAAGCTATTCTGATGTGGCACTTCTGGGCCGGAGCCAACTGGATACCTGCTTCATCATTATACAGAAAAGACTGGACAACAACCCCTGCTACAACTGCCTACAAATCACTTGTTTTTGATGAATGGTGGACAAGATTCAAAGGAAAGTCAGACGAAAAAGGATACTGCGTTATCAGGGCATTTTATGGAGTCCATAAAATAAAGGTAAATGGTGTTGAGAAGATTATTGAAATAAGAAAACAGGATAAAACTGCTTATATTGAATTTTAACAGCTGGACTTTTTCGAAGCATCAAATTAAAGACACATGATATCAGATTTAAAAAGCAGATTTGAGAAAAATACTCCACGAATGCCTGTCCTCTTCCTCGGTCACGGAAGTCCTATGAATGCAATTGAGGAGAATGAATTTGTACAGGGTTTCAGAAACATTGAAAAGGAAATACCACGGCCGGAGGCTGTCCTGTGTATCTCTGCCCACTGGGAGACAAAGGGGACCTTTGTGACTGCAATGGAGAAGCCTAAAACAATTCACGACTTTGGCGGCTTTCCCAAAGCGCTTTATGATGTGGAGTATCCAGCGCCAGGTAGTCCTGCTCTGGCTGAAAAAGCGAAAGGGATTATAACTAAAACCGAAATTGGACTGGATACAAAATGGGGCCTCGATCACGGAGCCTGGTCTGTTATTAAACATCTTTATCCGAAAGCCGATATTCCGGTAATCCAGATGAGTCTGGATTATTACCGCAAACCTCAGTATCACTACGAGCTTGCCGGAGAGCTTAAGCAATTGCGCGACAAAGGCGTGCTTATAATCGGAAGCGGAAACATGGTACATAATCTGGGCATGGTCGACTGGAACAGGATGAATGATGATGATTACAGCTACGACTGGGCAAAGGAAGCAAGTGAAAAAATGAAGAGTTTCATTCTGAATGATGACCATCAGGCACTTATCAACTATGGCGTTCAGGGGAGAGAATTCCAGCTTTCAGTTCCCACTCCGGAACACTTCATGCCCTTGCTATATATACTTGCATTAAAAGACAATAAAGAAAGCATAAAGATCTTCAATGACAAAGCTGTTGCCGGTTCACTGACGATGACTTCAATTAAAATTGCATGATGATTTGAAGACAATTCATGTTTAAGTGATTGTTAACATAAACTATCAGATAGCAGATTATTTGATTCTTACAATAATATTTCCTAAATTTATAAGTGAAAGTCTTCGCCTATAAATTTTAAAAAGATGAAAAGATTATTTTATGTACTGATTTGTTCTGCTTTTTCATTACTTGTATCATCACAGATACCTGAAGGATTTAATTACCAGGCTCTGGCAGCAGATGCTGCAGGAACGCCAGTCAGAAATTCCGATCTGCAGGCAAAATTCACAATTTTGTCTGACACAGTTAACCCGGTTATAATCTAGGAAGAGCTTCATTCAGCAGTCAGAACCAATTCAAATGGTTTATTTTCAGTTGTTCTAGGTTCCGGCACTATTCAACCCTCTTCTCTTGTAACATCCTTCAGGGAAATTAACTGGAGTTCATTTACAGCTTACCTGAAAACACAGATATATTACCAGGGATCATGGAAAACAATGGGCACATCGAGATTATGGAGTGTTCCTTACGCCATGACAGCCAACAACCTTGCAGGAAGCATTCCGGATTTGCTGATTGAAGGGAATTCAACAGACCCGGAGGAACCTTTGTTTGAAGTCAGAAACAAGGACGGACAGACAGTTTTTGCCGTGTACAATGAAGGAGTGAGAATTTATGTGGACGATGGGGCCAAAGGGAAGAAAGGCGGCTTTGCTATAGGTGGTTTCGGAAGCTCGAAAGAATCATCACAGGATCTGTTCATTGTTAATAACGACAGCATAAGGGCATATATTGATCCCACATCAGTTAAGGGGAAAAAAGGAGGATTTTCAATCGGCGGCTTTAGTAGTTCTAAAACAGGTTCTCAGGATCTGTTATTCGTAAATTATGACAGTATCAGAGCCTATATTGATCAACAGACAGTCAAGGGGAAAAAAGGAGGATTTTCAATCGGTGGCTTTTCTGGTTCAAAGGGACTACCAAATGACTATCTTAGTATAAATTCTGACAGTACAATAATTTATGTCAGGAAAGACAGTCTTAACTCATTTTCCTCATTTGATATTATTTCTCTGGGGAATAATTATGAACCAAAATCTCTTCTGACAGCCAATCCTGATACTGTAAATATAGCAGGTGTTCTGAACCTTCAAAAGGATCTGGTTGTAGCGGGGAATATTAGTGTCGAGGGGTCAATAAATCTGGTATCAGATATAGAAGGTAATTCATATAAAACTGTTAATATAGGGACTCAGGTTTGGATGGCTGAAAACCTTAAGACAACCAAGTATAATGATGGGACAGCAATTCCAATGGTGACACTTGAAGCTTCATGGCAGGCCTTGTTATCTCCGGGATTCTGCTGGTATAACAATGATGCAGCTACATATAAAAACACGTATGGAGCACTTTATAACTGGTATGCAGTTGATTTAACAAGTACCGGTGGAAAGAATATCTGCCCTGTCGGCTGGCATATCCCTGGTGATCCTGAATTCACCATATTAATTGACTTTCTGGGTGGCAATCTTGTTGCAGGAGGCAAATTAAAAGAAACTGGCACAGTCCATTGGGATGAGAATAACGGAGCAACAGATGATTACGGATTTACAGCTCTTCCTGGAGGAATGAGAAAGTCTCCAACCGGATTTTCGGACCTGAGAATCAGTGGTCTGTATTGGTCGTCCACTGAGATTGACACAGGATCTGCATTAAATATTCACCTGACAAGTTATTGGCCAGAAGTTTATCGGGTTAACTACACAGATAAGCATTCCGGTTATTCAATTCGTTGCCTGAAAGATAACTAGCATTGCAATTTTTTAGGATACTCAGATATCGAATCAAAAGTACCGTCGGAACATTAATTTCCCTGACTAATAAAAAAAGTATCGTATATAGCTGACAAACTGACTGTTAATACAGACTTTCCCTCCTCTTCATGAGTGCTGCATCGGAGATATAGTCATCATACCGGATCTCTTTATCTATCATTCCCTTAGGACCCATCTCAATAACCCGGTTACATACAGTCTGAATAAATTCATGGTCATGTGAAGAGATCAGGATATTACCCTTGAATTTTATAAGTGTATTATTGAATGCCTGGATAGATTCAAGATCAAGGTGATTGGTCGGAGTATCAAGGAGCATGACGTTTGCGTTGCGTATCATCATCCTGGCAATCATGCATCTGACCCTCTCCCCTCCTGATAAAACATTCACTTTCTTATAGATATCCTCACCAGAGAATAGCATTTTTCCAAGAAAACCTCTGAGGTACAGCTCGCTTGTATCCTCCGAAAATTGTGACAGCCAGTCAATCAGTGTGATATCTTTTTCAAAGAATTTTTCATTTTCAAGCGGAAGATAAGCCTTTAAAATAGTCTGACCCCATTCAAATTCCCCCTCATCTGGTTCCAGATGTCCCTTCAGAATTTCAAAAAGGACAGTCATTGCCCTGGCATCTCTTGAGAGAAATGCAATTTTATCATCCTTATTGATTGTGAAATGAAGATCCCTGAAGAGTGTTTTGCCTTCAATACTTTTTGTGAGTCCCTTTACTTTAAGAATATTATTCCCCGGCTCCCGGCCCGGAGTAAAAATAATTCCGGGATATTTGCGGGTTGACGGCTTGATCTCCTCAATATTAAGCTTCTCAATCATCTTCTTCCTGCTTGTGGTCTGTTTTGACTTCTTCACATTAGCCCTGAAACGGGCAATGAACTCCTGCAGTTCTTTCTTCTTCTCCTCAGCTTTCTTATTCTGCGCAAGCTGCTGACGCAGAGCAAGCTGACTTGACTCATACCAGAAACTGTAGTTCCCGGAGAACTGCTGGATCCGGTTGAAATCAATATCAACTATATGTGTACAGATTGAATCCAGGAAGTGACGGTCGTGAGAAACAACCAGAACAGTATTTTCAAATTCTGAAAGATAGTTTTCAAGCCAGTTTACTGTTTCAAGATCAAGATCGTTTGTTGGTTCATCCAGAAGAAGGTTATCCGGTTTCCCAAACAGTGCCTGTGCAAGCAACACCTTTACTTTTTCTTTTCCTGTGAGTTCCTTTAACAGTTTAAAGTGGTTCTCTTCCTTTATTCCCAGACCACTTAACAAGCTTGCAGCACTGCTCTCGGCGTTCCAACCATCCATCTCATTGAACTTTTCTTCAAGTTCGGAGGCTTTAATTCCATCGTTATCCGTAAAGTCTGATTTTGAATAAAGTATCTCCTTTTCCTTCATAACACTCCATAATCGGGTATGCCCCATCAAAACAGTGTCAAGAACAGAACATTCATCAAATTCAAAATGGTCCTGTTTAAGTACTGAAAGTCTTTCACCCTGACCAAATGATACTGAGCCAGTACGGGAATCAACTCCACCATACAACATTTTCAGGAATGTTGACTTTCCGGCACCATTGGCACCAATGATGCCATAGCAATTCCCAGGAGTAAAAACCAGATTAACATCCTGGAATAAGATACGTTTCCCAAACTGGATACTAAGATTTGATACTGTGATCATGAAAAGATATAAAATGAGAATTCAGGTCTGCTGACTTAAAAATTAAAAAGCCTGCAAATGTACTAATAATTCCTGTCATCCGTTATCCCAGTTCAGTTCTCAGTCTGATAAGGATTTCAACAATAGCAGGATCGGCAAGTGTCGTTGTATCTCCAAGATCCTCAGTCTCTCCGGAAGCCACTTTCCTGAGTATCCTTCTCATGATCTTACCTGATCGTGTCTTTGGCAAACCCGGCGTAATAAGTATCTGGTCAGGTGTTGCAAAAGCTCCGATATGACGACGCACCTCATTTCTCAGTTCGCCAACAAGCTCTTCATCAGCTTCATAACCCTCCTTAAGTATTACATAGGCAAAAATGCCTTCTCCCTTTATTGCATGAGGGTATCCCACAACTGCTGCCTCGGAGCAGAACGGATGTGAGACCAGGGCACTTTCTATCTCGGCAGATCCTATCCTGTGACCTGAAACATTCATGACGTCATCAACACGACCTGTAAGCCAGTAATACCCGTCCTTATCTCTTGTTGCTCCGTCTCCTGTCAGATAATATCCTTTATATTGCTTCAGATAAGTCTCATAAAACCTGACATGATCGCCCTGAATAGTCCTGGCCATGCTGGGCCACGGGCCTTTTATTGCCAGCAGGCCCGATCCTTCATTTGTCGTTATCTCTTCTCCTTCGGGAGTAAGAAGGACTGCTTCAATGCCAAAGAAGGGCAATGTTGCTGATCCCGGCTTTGCAGGGATTGCTCCCGGCAGAGGTGTAATCAGGATACCTCCTGTTTCAGTCTGCCACCAGGTGTCGACAATAGAGCATTTCCCATCGCCTACAACAGTATAGTACCATTTCCATGTGTCAGGATTGATTGGTTCTCCTACTGTTCCAAGAATCCTAAGGGATGACCTGTCATATTTTTTGACGAAGGCATCACCTTCCCTCTGTATCGATCGTAAAGCGGTTGGAGCTGTGTAAAACTGATTTATCTTAAGCCGTTCAACCATCTCCCAGTATCTGCCTGCATCAGGCCAGGTGGGAATACTTTCGAAAAGTACAGTTGTTGCTCCGTTCAGAAGAGGCCCGTAGACAACATAGGAATGACCTGTTATCCAGCCAATATCTGCCACACAGGCATATACATCACCTTCCCTGTAATCGAAAACATATTTATGTGTCAGTGCTGCATAAAGCAGGTAACCGGCAGTGGTATGTGAAACGCCCTTGGGTTTACCGGTGCTGCCCGAAGTATAGAGAAGAAAAAGTGTATCCTCCGAATCCATGTGCTCAATAGGACAATAGGGCCTTTCACCTTCCATAGCTTCATCCATCCAGATGTCACGCGGAGGGTAGAAAGGGATCTTTGCTCCTGTTCTTTTTGTCACAAACACATGTTCCACTGTAGGGCAGGCCATTACAGCTTCATCCGCCATCCGTTTAAGCGGAATAATCTTCCGGCCCCTGACTGCCTCGTCTGCAGTAATTACTGCTTTGCACCTTGCATCATTAATCCTGTCTCTCAGCGATTCTGCGCTGAAACCGGCAAAAACAACCGAATGTACAGCACCTATTCTTGCACAGGCCAGCATTGCATATACCGCTTCCGGAATCATAGGCATGTATATTGCCACCCTGTCACGTTTTCGTATGCCGTTATGTCTCAATACATTAGCCATTCTTGAAACCTTTCGCTGGAGCTCCCTGTATGTTATCCTCACCTCCTTGCCGGGCTCATCAGGTTCCCAGATAATGGCTACCTGATCTCCTTTGCTCCTCACATGCCTGTCAACGGCATTCTCACATGCATTCAATTTTCCTCCAAGAAACCATGAAACGAGCCCCTCCGAAAAATCACAGTCACTGACAAGCTGAAAATCATGTTGCCACTGCAACATTTCATGAGCCTGTCGTGCCCAGAATTCAGAACTGTCAGTTATACTATCATTGTAAATTTTCCTGTACTGGTTCAATGATGAAACAAAAGAATCGCTGAAAAGCTCCTTATTGGGCAGAAAAGCGCCCTGAATTGTCTCGTTCATGCCGGGAATTTGGTTACACTTTGAAATACCTGCAAAATCTTAAACAATGATGCATGTAAAATGTTCATTGTCAATTTAGAATTGCAAAAACAAGACTGTTTTAACCGTAGTTTTAAACCTTCAGTTTGAAGTCTGAAGTCTCATGAAAAGTAATTGAAGGGAAGTTTTCCCTGGCTAATTTGAGCATCCAGTCGCTTTCAGCAAAAAATACCGGATTGTTCTCCTTATCGTAGGCAATTGCTCCGGGCTTACGCCTGATGAAATTTTCAAGCTCTTTTTTGTCATCAGTTGTAATCCAGCAGGCTTTAATATACGGAAGCTGGCTGAAGCTGCACTTTGCTCCATATTCATGCTCAAGCCTGAACCGTATGACCTCATACTGCAGCTCTCCCACAGTACCTATAATTTTCCTGTTACCAGGCTGCTGCAGGAACAACTGGGCCACACCTTCATCAGTCATCTGCCACACTCCCTTCTCCAATTGCTTTGTCTTCATCGGATCGAGGTTGACAACTTCCTTTAGTATTTCAGGAGAAAAACTTGGAACACCCTGAAAATGAAGCATTTCACCCTCTGTCAAAGTATCGCCGATCTTGAAATTACCGCTGTCGTATAAGCCAACCACATCGCCCGGATATGCTTCTTCAACAATACTTTTGCTGTTGGCCATGAAACTCGCAGGTGATGAGAATCTCAGGTTCTTCTTTATTCTTGTATGAAAATAGAACTTATTTCTTTCAAACTTGCCGGAACATATTCTCAGAAAGGCAATTCTGTCCCTGTGGTTGGGATCGAGGTTTGCATGAATTTTAAAAACAAAGCCTGTAAGGTTTTTCTCGAATGGCATCACCTGCCTTGCTGAAGACTCAACAGGTCCCGGGCAGGGGGCAATCTGGAGAAAGGTCTCAAGCAGTTCGAGCACACCGAAATTGTTCAGGGCGCTTCCGAAAAACAGTGGTGCCAGGTAACCTTCCCTATAGAGATTAATATTAAAGGTCTCATACAAGTCCCCAATAAAGTCAATCTCTTCCCAGAGCTTTGAAACATGATCTTCACCCACATATTCTTTCAGGCGCGGGTCCTGGATATCTTTAGTGCAGAGAAGGCTTTCAGGAACGCTGCTCTTATCGGGAGCAAACAGCTGAATCTCCTTTTTGAAAAGATTATACACTCCCCTGAATTGTTTGCCGCTTCCTATAGGCCATGTGTACGGGCAAACGGCTATGCTGAGTTCTTTTTCAAGCTCATCGAGCAGATCATAAGGATTCAGACCCTCACGGTCCATCTTGTTTATAAAAATCATAACAGGAGTGTGCCTCATGCGGCATACTTCCATAAGTTTCCTTGTCTGCTCCTCTACCCCCTTCACTGAATCAACAACAAGAATAACACTGTCAACTGCCGAAAGTGTCCTGTAAGTGTCTTCAGCAAAATCCTTGTGTCCCGGTGTGTCAAGAATGTTTACTCTTATGTTGTTATACTCAAAAGCCATCACAGAGGTTGAAACAGAAATTCCTCTCTGCTTTTCAATCTCCATAAAGTCTGATGTTGTTGTTTTTCTTATTTTGTTGCTTCGTACAGCACCTGCTGTCTGAATTGCGCCTCCGAAAAGAAGAAGCTTCTCAGTTAGAGTTGTCTTGCCGGCATCAGGGTGACTGATTATGGCAAAAGTTCTACGCCTGCTTATTTCGCTCTTAAAGTCCACCGGATTATATTTTGAAGCCGCAAAATTATAAAAAAAGCGCTCAATTTTTCAAGTTATTAATTAATGTTAAAGAATTAACAAATGTTGTCTTTATCATTATTTTGAAATTCTGGTATTCATTTTGCATTATATTTGTAATTAGTATATTTTTAATAATTGAATTTATAATCAAACCGGAATTAATTAAACTTAAAAAGTCATGATGAATAAGAAGAACCTGTTCGTACTCTGTCTTACTTTGCTTATAGCAGGGACAGTCTCAGCTCAGACATTTAAATATATCGGAGCTGACAAATGCAAGGTTTGTCATAACAAACCTGCTAAGGGAGAGCAATACAACAAATGGGCTAAAGATCCTCACTCACAGGCTCTTAAATCTCTCGCAAATCAGAAGTCGATTGATTATGCAAAGAAAAATGGTATTGCTGACGCCACTAAAGATCCTAAATGTCTGAAATGCCATTCTACCTATGATGCCGTTGCAGCAAACCTGCGTGGCGGTATACTTGCAACTGAAGGTGTTTCATGCGAATCATGCCATGGCCCGGGCAGCGCATACAAATCACCGGCTATTATGAAAAACCAGGCTCTTGCTCTCAAGAACGGACTCATAATTCCTGATGAAAAAGTATGCAAAACTTGCCATAATCCGGAAAACCCGTTCCATAAAGATTTTAAATTTGCAGAGTATGCAGCAAAGGTCGCTCATCCAGACCCAACCCGCGCAAAAAAATAATTAGCTGATTTTAAAAAACACTCACATACGAATCCTTTGCACCTCATGCAGGTGCAGGGGATTCGTTTTATTTAATGATATTTTAAACACTCCCTGCTATGAGAAAAATTTTCAATATACTTCTGATCACCGGTCTGGTACTATCCTGCAAGGGTCCTAAATCAGGTCCTCTCGTAAAAGAATCATTTGACAACAATGCACAGAATAATGAAGTTGCTGCAAAAGCCCATCAGTCACAATCTGTTGTTGCAAAGGCTGACATTAAGCTTGAACCATGTGCTGACTGCATCACTATAGGCAGGCTCCTGGCTGATAAAAAATCATTTTCCGGAAAAACAATCAAAGTAAAGGGAGTTGTAACAAAGGTGAATGAGGAGATAATGGACAGAAACTGGATACATATCCAGGATGGAACAGAAGCTGAAGGAAATTATGACCTCACAGTTACATCAGACCAGAAAGCAACAGTGGGTGAAACAGTTACCTTTGAAGGCAAGATTGCCCTCGACAAGGATTTCGGATATGGATATTTCTATAATGTCCTCATGGAGGAAGGGAAGATTATCAGGTAATTCATTGTAATTCATTGTAATTACCATGAATTACGCGCGAAGCGCAAATTACCATGAATTACGCACGAAGTGCAAATTATCATGAATTACGCGCGAAGCGCAAATTACAATAAAGTCTCCTTAGCTTTTTAAGAATTTTTCTATCTTTAGTTACTCACAAGAACTAAA
>CAZEYY010000015.1:14022-26613 GCA_964516485.1 uncultured Rikenellaceae bacterium | reverse complement strand
AGTCTCCTTAGCTTTTTAAGAATTTTTCTATCTTTAGTTACTCACAAGAACTAAAAATATGAAAAAATTCTCCCTTCGCATTTACATTTTTGCTGTTTGTCTGATTACAGGTATTTCATGCACTGATAGAGCTGAAATAACACCGGTCAGGCTTAGCTGTGAAAACATGAAAGATCCCTCAGTGGTCGATATAAAATCACCACGTCTGTCATGGATCAATATATATCCTGAAGGAGTAAGAGGTGCCCGCCAGTCTGCATGGGAAATTAAAACTGCATCAAGCTCTGAGCTTCTTGAAAAAGATCAGGCTGACTTATGGAACAGTGGGAAGATCCTCTCAGACCAATCTGTAAATATCAGATATGAAGGCAGGGAGCCTGAATCCGGACAGGATTGCTGGTGGAAAGTCAGAGTATGGGACAGTAAGGGAAATTGTTCTGACTGGAGCGAAGCTGCCCGCTGGGGAATGGGTATCCTTAATGAAAATGAGTGGAAGGGAACCTGGATAGGTGCTCCCTGGCAGGGAGAAGATCCTCTTCCCACTCCCCCCTATCCCAAAGGCGTCAATCAGTCGGTTTCGCCATTCAAAACTCCAACCGGGAACATACCTTCAAATGCTCCCCTCCTAAGAAAGAGCTTCAATGTAAACAAGAAGATCAGCAAGGCTAAAGTGTTTATTTCAGGTCTGGGTTTCTTTGAACTGTATGTTAACGGCACAAAAGTCAGTGATGATGTCCTTGTCCCTAATATAACTCTTTATGGCAAGCGTGATGATATTGGAAACATCGCTGTTATGACCGGAAATAACTTCAGGGAATACCGTGTAATGTATATGGCCTATGATATTACTGAAATGCTTAAACCCGGAGAAAATGCTGCCGGTGTAATACTGGGCAATGGCTTCTATAACCCGGCTTCATTCTGGACGCAAGGCTATGGCAGCCCGAGGTTGCTTTGCCAGATAAGAATACAGTATGACGATGGCAGTGAGGAACTTGTTGTGAGCGACAATACTTGGAAAGCTGCCAAAAGTCCTATACTTATGGACCTTGTTTATGACGGCGAACATTATGATGCCCGGCTCGAACAGGACGGATGGTCAAGCCCGGACTTTGATGATTCAACCTGGGAGAATGCCGTGCCAAGAACAAAACCTGAAGGCCGGCTGAAGGCACATCTGTCACCCCCTGACAAGGTTATGGAAATACTTAAACCCGTGAAGATTGAAAAACTTGCGGACGGTCATTTCCTTGTCGATTTCGGTGAAGAAATATCAGGATGGCTGAAAATCAATAATGTGACAGGAGAAAGCGGGAGGAGAATTGAAATAAAATACAGATGCGAATCCCCCCAGGGAGAGAACACCTATACACTGAAGGGAGGGATACCCGAATCATACGCTGCAAGGTTTACCTGGTTTGTTTTCAGGGAGGCTGAACTGCTGAACTGGCCAGGTGAATTATCAGCAGGTCAGGTTCAGGCTGAAGTAGTATATACCGATGTTGAGACCACAGCGAAATTTGAGACTTCTGACACTCTCTTCAACACAATAAACAGAATATGGTGGAGAAGCCAGACCGATAACATGCACGGAGGCATAGCGAGTGACTGCCCTCACCGGGAAAGATCGCCGTATACAGGTGACGGTCAGGTTGCCTGTGTGACTGTAATGCACAACTTCGACGCAAAAGCTTTCTACACAAAATGGATACAGGATATATTGGGAGCCCAGAATCCTGATAACGGTTATGTTCCCAACGGAGCGCCCTGGCAAAGAGGCTGTGGCGGAGGAGTGGCATGGGGTGCGGCAATTAACATTATGCCCTGGGAATACTACCTGCATTATGGCGACAAAGACCTTCTGGCAGAGAACTATGAAGGAATGGAGGGCTATGTAAAATACATGCTCACCTGGACAGATGAAAAGGGTATCATGTTTTCACAGGCACCTGAAAAATCAAAACCAAACAGGTGGGTCAACCTTGGTGAATGGGTGGCTCCGTCAAAACTGCCTCCGGATGATATGGTACATACATTTTACCTCTGGAGGTGTTCGGATCTTACAGCCAATGCTGCAAAAGCACTTGGAAAAAATGAAGATGAAGTATACTACAGAAATCTGGCAGAAAAAACAAGAAAAGCATTCCGGGAAAAGTTTTATGACAGCGAAAAGGGAAGCTATGGTCCTTATGGAGGCAATATCTTTGCTCTGAAAATGGGAGTTCCTGACGATCAGAAACCTCTTGTTATTCAAGCTCTTAAAAATGATATCAGCATGAATGACTACCACCTTGACACTGGTATCTTCGGCACACAATTTCTTTTCGAGGTGCTCGCTGAAAACGGAATGCAGGAGCTTGCTGCAAGAATTATGTCGCAGAAAACCTATCCTGGTTACGGATGGTGGATTAGCCAGGGTGCTACAACAACATGGGAAAAATGGGATGGGGAAGGCTCAAGGAACCATCCTATGTTCGGAGGTGGACTGACCTGGTTCTACAGAAAATTGTCCGGCATGAATGCTGACCCAGCAGAGCCCGGCTACAAACATATTATTTTCAAACCCCAGCCTGTTGCTGATATCAGTATGGCAGCTTACAGCAACCTTACTCCCTATGGAGAAGCAGGAATAAAATGGGAAAAGTCTGCTGACATGTTATCTGTTAATATCAGGGTTCCGGCAGGAAGTTATGCAACTCTCTTTATTCCGACAACTGATCCAGGCTCAGTATCAGTAAGCAGTACAGGTGAAGACGATACTGATTTTGTAAGCTTCAGGGAATTCAGTGAAGGAAATGCCGTGTACACGGTTCAGCCTGGTGAATATAATTTCTTATCGGAATTTAGTAATCCGGCAAAAGCTGACAGTATCAGCAGCAATATTCAGAAAGCAAAATAAAATCTATTGAAGGAATGAAACAAAAAGCTACTGTTATTTTATTAACACTGCTCCTTGCAGCCTGCAACCATGGCAATAAAAAATTGCAGGAGAGAATAACATCTGATCAGTATTATACCTTTGTAAAGGAAAAAGCCCTTGAAGTTGTAAAAACAGGCTTTAATGCAGGCGACGGATACGGGGAGGTATGGATAAGGGATTACAACACTTTCATTGAATTATCAGGAAAAGTATATCCGAAGGAGACCCTCAGGGAAAACCTTCTAGTATTCTTCAGGATGCAGGGCAATGACGGAAACATTATCGACGGTTTTATTCCTGCTGAGAAAGCAGTAAAGACTGAAGGTGGTTATGACTATATCTTTTCAGATATTGAGCCCAGGTATGCCGGGCATAAAAACACAGTTGAAACAGATCAGGAATCATCTCTTGTTCAGGCAGTATATAAATATGTAACGATGACCGGCGACAAGGAATTCCTCAGGGAAAAAGTAGCTGACAAGACTGTGGAACAACGACTCGAAGATGCCCTTTCCTTTCTTATTCACAAGAGGTATAATGAAGAATACGGTCTTATATGGGGAGCCACAACTGCTGACTGGGGTGATGTTCAGCCGGAACATGACTGGGGAGTCTTCCTGACTGATGATACACATTACTCAATTGACATTTATGACAATGCAATGTTCATTATTGCAATCTCAAATTATATTGAGTTAATACCTGATGCCGCAACTAAATGGGAACCAATCAGAAAGGAACTTTTTAATAACTGCAGAAAGCACCTGTGGGATACAAACAACAATAAATTCATACCGCATATTTATCTGAACGGTTCTCCATTCCCTGAAGGTTTTAATGAAAATGAGATTTTTTACCACGGAGGAACAGCAGTCGCTATTGAGGCTGGTCTGCTTTCAGATGAGGAAATCAGAGTTTCACTTGCCAGGATGATTGAAAATGTGAGGGCATCAGGCGAGGGATCAATAGGTCTTACGATGTACCCTCCTTATCCAGAAGGCTTTTTCAGGAACAAGGGAATGTATCCATACGGCTACCAGAATGGCGGTGACTGGACCTGGTTTGGCGGAAGGATGATTCAGCAACTAATCCGTTATGGCTTTGTTGAAGAAGCAATTGAGCAGCTTGAACCCATGGTAAAAAGGGTTAAGGACAATAATGGTTTCTTTGAATGGTACACTGTCGACAATAAGCCAAAGGGATCAGGCACATTCAGGGGTGAGGCAGGAGTACTTTACAAGGCTATTGAAATGCTTGAGCAGGCAGCCGGGATTAAATCAGATAAACAGAAGACTGCCAATCTGAAAGAAAGTAAATGAAAGCAGCCACGCTATAGTTGTTGTGTAAACTACAACAAAGGTTGCCCACTTCCAGCTTCCTGATTCCCTGCGAATTGCAGCTACCACTCCAATGCATGGGAAATAGGTTAGTATGAACAGCATAAAGGAAAATGCCATTACCGGATTGAACAATGGCTTTCCTTCAGCATTTTTCTGAGTCTGTATCTTTTCTACAAGAGAAGCTGAACCGACTGAGGGATCCTGCTGAAACAGAACGCCAAGTGTGCTTACAACAACTTCCTTTGCCGCTATTCCTGAAATTATTCCAACAGTCAGCCGCCAGTCGAAACCAAGAGGCTGCATAACAGGTTCAATCGATTTCCCGATAATACCCATAAAAGATTTCGATTGTCTCTCATTCGCCTCTTCGAGCATTAAAAGCTGTTTAGCTGATTCCTTCTCCTTATCTCCGACACTTAGCTTCTCAATTTCAGCATGTTGTGACTGATAGTCCTTTGATAGTTCAACTGATCGTGGAAAGGTGCTCAGAACCCAGACAATTATTGAAGCTACAAAGACAATTCCTCCTATTTTTTTGACATACAGGCCTGTACGAAACAATACATGCTTAAGTATACTTCTGAATGTTGGAACCCTGTATGGAGGAAGCTCCATCACAAATGGAATCTCGGCAGTTTTGAAAAAGACTTTCCTCAGAAACAGCGCCGACAAAACTGCAAATACAGCACCAAGCATATAAAGCAGGAAGAGCATCATCCCCTGGTTTTTTGCAAAAAATGCACTGATAAACAAAATATAGACCGGCAACCTCGCGCTGCACGACATGAACGGGGTGATAAGCATTGTTATCATCCTGTCGCGGCGGCTTTCAATTATCCGTGTAGCCATAATTGCGGGTACATTGCATCCGAAACCCATGAACAGGGGAATAAATGACTTACCATGCAGTCCTATCCTGTGCATCACCTTATCCATAATGAACACTGCCCTTGCCATGTACCCCGAATCCTCCATAAAAGAAATGAAGAGGAACAGTATTATGATATTGGGAAGAAATACAAGCACTCCTCCCACTCCGCCTATGATCCCTCCCACAATGAAATCCCTCAGAATACTTTCGGTCATTGAAGAGGTCACCAGTTCTGAAAGCGAGGTAAATCCCTGTTCCATCCAGCTCTTCGGATAATCGCCAAGTCGGAATGTTGTAAAAAATGTAATCCACATGAACAGCAGGAAAACAGGAAAACCAAGGTATTTATTTGTAAGATAACGGTCCAGCATCCTTGTTTTGCTCAGCTTCTCCTTCTTGCTGAAGCTGAGCGTTTCCTTCAAGGCACCTGAAATAAAACCATAGCGGAGATCAGTTATTACAGTCTCCATAGGTTCAGAGTAGAGCTTTTCAAGCCGTGAATATTCCTTGCCGGCAACACTTATAATCTCAGCAGAGTTTGAACATCGAGTGATGTTCACGGAGTATTCTTTGTCATTTTCAAGTAGTTCAAGGGCAAGATACCTTGATGATATAATGTTTGTGAAATTACTGTTATCCTCAACCTTTATACGAGACTGAATTGCACAGATAGCATTCTCTATCTCAGTGCCATAATTTATATGAATATGCCTTACTACAGGTTCCCTGTTTTCGTAAACTGCAATGACCTTTTCAAAAAGCTCTCGTATCCCCTTCCCCCTCGAACTCACTGTTGGTATAACCGGAATGCCCAACAGACTGCCAAGTGCATCATAATTAAGCTCATCCCCTTTTTTCTCAAGCTCATCATACATATTAAGGGCAATCACAATCTGCACACCCATGTCAATAAGCTGGGTTGTCAGATACAGATTGCGCTCAAGATTTGAGGCATCAACAATATTTATAATTATATCGGGCTTGTTGTCGAAAATATAGTTCCTGACATATATTTCTTCAGGGGAATAGCTCTTTAAAGAGTAAGTCCCTGGAAGGTCGACAAGAGAAAATGCATAGCCCGATTGCCTGTAACTGGCTTCTTTTGAGTCAATTGTGACTCCCGCATAATTTGCTGTCTTTTCCTTTGAGCCGGAAGCATAATTGAAAAAAGTTGTCTTTCCCGAGTTGGGATTACCGACAAGGGCTATCTGAATATGCTTTGATTTCTCTACCCAGGCATCCTTATTATCTTCAGAAATAAGGACACCGGAATTACTGAAATCACGGGCAGTTCCATTCCTGTCAACCTCAATAAGGCTGGCTTCACTGTTTCTGAGTGAGACATGGTATCCCATTATTTTATATTCAATGGGATCACCAAGTGGGGCCTTCCGTATAACCTGAACTTTCTTCCCGACAACAAAACCCATCTCTGAGAGCCGCTGCCTGAACTGTCCCCTTCCTTTTATCTTCAGAATTATCCCCTCTTCGCCTTCAGCCAGATCAAATAATGTTGTCATCAAAAAAGCTTAAACAACTAATTAACGGAATAAAATGCGCTTTGTTCAATTGAAATAAACAGAGCTGATGGCAGAGCTATCAGGGCATAAGTCACTGATACAGCGTCTTAGCCACTAATGCTGCCATAAAGCAAATTAAACCGGTGACTAAAGTTTTACTTTAACCACAATCTTCTTTACAGGAGCGTTTTCACCTACTTTTACACCCGGACGATGCAGGTCAGACGGGAAAAACAGTAAAAAATTATCAGGTGTGGCAATATAATCGGAACTCTCTGATACCGTCATGAACTCAAGATCCTTTGTTTCATCATAAGGGCTCAGTACCTCTCCTTTTTTTGTCACGGGAGTAACGCTCATAAGCTCAGAACCGCTTATAAGATGCTGAATATCTGCATACCTTTTGTGAGCTTCAAATTTTGCATCTTCTGCGTTCTTTGTAACTGATTCACTTACAATAGCATATACGTTATCGCCGTCTATGTCGTGACGTTTAGCCTCAAGTGAAGCAAGATCCGTGTTTTTAAGAAAAGCAAAAGCCTTATCCCACCTCTCCTTGTTTTTATTGTAAGCTATGGCAAATTCCCTTTTGTTTACTGAAACATCAGGTTTTACCGACCAGCCATTCAGGTAAGCTGATTCTTCAAACCATTTGTTGATCTGATCCTCATTCCATGAGGTTGGATCTGATGAATTTCCGCAGCTCCTGAAAACAAATGCCAGAGCAAGAAGAATAAGTAAGGTGCCTGTTTTTTTCATTTTGTATACTATTTTTTCATATTTAACATAAGCTTGTACAAAGATGGCAAAGTTTTTTTCTTTTCAGCCGCACTAACTGAAAATCTGAAAAATGACAGCAATAATTAACATTATTTCAGTATTTAAAAAATATTTACTTTTGAGAAAAGTGAATGTATTTGCCCATGAAAATAAAAAATCTACTCACTGCACTGCTGATTATTGTTGCAATGCCTCTCTATTCGCAGAACAGAAGCACTTATCGATCGGGAATAAGTGCTGAAGAAAACCTGAGGGCCATCTCAGACATCTCGCCTACTTCAGGAGGTGGAATGGGCTTCGATACAAGGTACAAGGGTGTCAAGGGCAGTCCCATGCTTTTTGATACTCTGCAGTCTTCTTACCTGAAAATTACTGGTCAGGAAAAATACTTAATGCTCGATTCTGATATTGACCTTATAAACAATGCAGTCCGTTTTATTCATCCTTCAACAAAGCAGGTCATGGCAGTGCCGGCTTCCAGGGTGGAAGAACTGATAATAAGCAGGGGGGACAGTGATCTTGTTTTCAGGATTATGAATGGCTCATTGCTCAAAAGGAAAACAAATGATCCAGTGTTTTACCAGGTTCTGAATGATGATTCCTTCAAGCTTTTAAGGGTCCCGGTTAAGGAATTTATGGAAGCCAACTACAAACAGCTATATTCTCCGGGAAGAAATTATGACGAATTCTATACAGTTAACAAGTATTTCATTCTGACAAACGACGGATCTGTTTTGCAATGCCAGCTCAGTGAAAAATCTTTAATAAAGCTATTTCCTCAGAAAAAGGAAATGATAAAAAAGATTGCCGGTGAAAAGAACTTTGATAACAAGGCGCAAATGGTTACGGAAATCCTGAAATCTTTTTAAATTCGGCTTCTCAAAATTTATTAAACTATGACATTAATTATTATTGGACTTGTAATCCTCTTTGCAGGAGTTATCATTGCAAAAGCTGATGCTTCGGTAAGAGGCTATAAAACAATTATCAAGACTATTGGCATTATTGTAATCCTTCTGGGTGTATCATCTGCATCAGTGGTTCAGGTTGAACCCGGCGAAGTAGGTGTTCAGAAACTATTCGGAAAGGTCAACAACAACATACTCGAAAGCGGATTAAATGTTATTAATCCTCTCGTAAAGGTGGTTATGTTCGACATCCGGACAGAAAACTACACCATGTCGGGTGTCAATGACGAAGGTCTGAAGGCAGGAGACGATGCTATCAAGGTACTTACAGCTGACGGACTTGAAGTTGTGATAGATCTGACAGTATTGTATAAGGTCATTCCAGGTGAAGCGCCAAGGATACTCCAGGAAGTGGGCACAGATTACAGGAATGTGCTTGTAAGACCAATCTGCCGTACAAGTGTAAGAGACAATGCGGTCTATTATGATGCAGTATCATTATATTCAACAAAGAGGGATGAGTTCCAGGATAAAATATTTTCAACAATTGAGGAAAATTTCAAGGAAAGAGGACTGATGCTTGAACAGCTTCTTGTAAGAAACATCACCCTCCCTGAATCGGTGAAAGCCGCTATTGAATCAAAGATAAATGCTGAACAGGAAGCTCAGAAAATGACCTTCATTCTTCAGAAAGAAAAACAGGAAGCGGAAAGGAAAAGAGTTGAAGCCCAGGGCATTGCAGATTACCAGAAAATTCTCAGCACAGGACTGAGCGACAGGCTGCTCCAGTATGAGATGATAAAGGCAATTTCTTCTTCGCCAAACTCCAAGCTCATTTTCATGACCAACGGCAAGAACCTGCCAATACTCGTAGATAGCAAATAAAGGCTAAAATATTTTCACCGGTCTTTATTAAGCCGGGATCTTTTCTTCTGTCTGCATAAAACCACCCCTGGAATTAGTAAGGAGATTGGTTGTCAGATAGGAAATCGCCGATCCCACTGCAGCCAGCAATACAGGCTTAAGGGTGATCCAGTTCACTGTGCCTCCGCTTGCTATAAGCTGGTACAGGCCGGTAATAAATGTGCAGATTGCGGCAACAATAAGTCCGCGGATAAAATCACGCAGGTCGAGTTTCAGGAATTCAGACTTCATAATAAACCTTTTGTCAGACTAATTGATTACAATCAAATTTAATCGAACAAAGGAATATATCCAAATATAAGGAAGCTTATTTCAACTTGCTTGTAAGCAATACATTGCGTAATTCATTAGGAGTGATATTCTCCCGGATCTCTCCTGTGATCACAACTGTTATATGTCCTGTTTCCTCGGAAACAACAACAACAATTGCATCAGTATGCTCCGACATACCAACTGCTGCACGGTGCCGCATACCGAAATGCGGAGGTATTGAAACCTGGTCGGACATTGGAAGAGGACAGCGTGCAGCGAGTATCTGACCTCCTTCAATAAGTACTGCCCCGTCGTGGAGTGGCGTATTCTTGAAGAAAATTGTTTCAAGCAATTCGGAACTGATCCTTGACTTTAATATCTCCCCTCCCTCTGAATAAATGTCAAGACTGCTTCTTCGTCCTATAACTATCAGGGCTCCGGTTTTGTTTGCTGCCATTGATTCACAGGCCCTTACAATTTCCTGAGCCATTCCGGCAGTATCAGTCTCATCCTTAACAGATGAGAAAAAACGCCCCAGTGAATAACGGCTTCTCGATATGTATCTGTTCCCAAGCACCAGAAGAAACCTTCTCACCTCAGGCTGGAATACCACTATAAGGGCAATAACACCCACTCCTATCACCTGCCCGAGCAAGGCCGTGATAAGCTCCATATTAAGGGTTTTGGCTAACAGCCAGGACAGGTAAATAAGGAAGATTGCCAGGAAAATACTGAATGCAGCAGTTCCTCGTATCAGTCTGTACAACTGAAACATAATAAGCGCAACCAGCACTATATCAACAATATCCAATATTGCAATCTGAAACGGCATATCTTTTTAAAAGGACTTCAAAAATAATAAATGACTGTCAATTTTATCTCCTGAGCATGCCAATAAGTTTTACAAGCTGCACAGCTTCCTTAACATCGTGCACCCTTAAAATGTCTGCACCCTTCATCAGGGCAATTGTATTCAGCACTGTAGTGCCATTTAGAGCTTCAGAGGGTGAAATTCCAAGCGATTTCCACACCATTGATTTTCTTGAAAGGCCTGCAAGCAAGGGTAATCCGGCAATTGAAAAATCACCGAAACGGTTCAGCATTTCGAAATTATGTTCAGCATTCTTGCCGAAACCGAAACCCGGATCAAGAATAATGTCCCTGACTCCGGCTGACTGCAACCTGTAAATCCTTTCCCCGAACCATTTCAGTATATCGGCAACAACATCCTTATACTCAGGATTCTTCTGCATAGTCAGAGGTGTGCCCTGCATGTGCATAAGAATATATGGCACATTCAGGTCTTTCACAACATTGAACATATCCTTATCACCATCAAGGCCCGATATATCGTTTATAATATGAGCTCCGCACTCCGATACTGCCCTCGCGGCTATCTCAGCCCTGAAGGTGTCAACTGAGATTATCGCATCAGGAAATGCCCCGGAGATTAACTTAATTGCCGGAAAAACCCTTTTTCCTTCCTCTTCAGGATTAAGCTCCGCTGCACCAGGCCGTGATGAATAACCTCCCACATCAATAATATCAGCCCCCTCAGCCAGCATTGCAGACGCTGCACCCAAAATCTCTTTTTCATCAGTGAACCTGCTGCCACTGTAAAATGAATCAGGTGTAATATTGATAATACCCATGACCTTGGGTGTGCTCAGATCAATAAGCTTCCCTCCGGCATTGAAGTATTTTGGCTTATCATTCATCCTGTCTGTTTTACTTGCCGAATTTAATGATTTTAATTTTAAGCTTATTACATTTGTAGGCGAGGAAAACAATGTAATAATGAAGCTTTTTGTAATTGAAGGACTTGACGGAGCAGGTAAATCGACCCAGATTAAACTGCTCAGGGAATATTTTACATCTGCAGGCGAACTATGTGAATACCTTCATTTTCCGAGAACTGATGAACCATTTTTTGGTGAGCTTATTGCACGTTTCCTCCGGGGAGAATTCGGTTCAATAAATGATGTAAATCCCTACCTGGTTGCAATGATTTACGCCGGCGACAGGAAGGATGCAGCTGACACCCTGAGAAGCTGGCTAAATGAAGGTAAAGTTGTGATCCTTGACAGGTACACTTATTCAAATATAGCTTACCAGTGTGCAAAACTTAACAGTGAAGCAGAACAGGACAGACTGATGAAGTGGATTACAGAACTGGAATTCAGCCATTTCGGGATACCTGTTCCCGATCTCAATATTTTCCTTGATGTCCCTTATAAATTCACTGCCAGCAAGTTGAACGGAGCCAGGACAGGCACGGACAGGAACTATCTTAACGGAAGCCGTGATATACATGAGGAAAGTCTTGATTTCCAGGAAAAAGTAAGGAAGGTTTACCTGAGAGTTGCGGAAAAAGACAAGAGGCTGGCTGTAATAAATTGCACTTCAGATCATGGGGACATGCTTCCTCCCGATAAAATATTCTGTTTAATTACAGACTTATGCAAAGCTAAAAATCTGATTAAATGAAGTTTTTAAAACTGGCAAGCGCTATAATAATAGGTGTTGTTTTTATTTTTTCTGGTCTTGTAAAAGCAATTGACCCTCTTGGTTCTGCTTATAAGTTCCATGATTATTTCATTGCATTCGGGCTGAAATGGCTGGACTGGCTCAGTCTTCCGCTCGGAATTCTTCTCTGCATGGCTGAATTTCTTACGGGATTTTCTGTTCTCTCAGGCATCAGACAGAAAACCGGGATTCTTATGGCCGGGATCCTGATGGCATTCTTCACCCCTCTCACCCTTGTGCTCGCGCTTACAAATCCGGTATCAGACTGCGGTTGTTTCGGCGATGCAATTAAACTTACAAACTGGCAGACATTCGGCAAAAACATTGTTTTACTTGTCTTTACAGCTATATTATTCATAAAAAAGAAGGAAATAAAACAAGTTTTCAGGGCAGGGACTGAATGGTTGATAATAACTGTTGCCGGCCTGGTATTCCTTCTTTTCTCCCTCGGTAACCTCAGATACCTGCCGGTAATTGATTTCCTTCCTTATAAAAACGGGATCAGGATAGCCGACCAGATGATAATTCCCGAAGGAGCAGAACCCGATAA
>CAZEYY010000015.1:0-13922 GCA_964516485.1 uncultured Rikenellaceae bacterium | reverse complement strand
AAAAAGGCTTCGAAACAGGCAGAAAAATGCTTGAAAAAGGAATAGCTTTCCATGTACTTACAGCTTCAGCGTCCGATTATATCAGGAAATTCAGTAACGGACTCAGCTTCTGTACAGGCGACGAGACTACAATCAAAACAATATTACGCGCAAATCCCGGCTACCTTCTTATTAAAGATGGACTCATTCTGAATAAATGGTCATGGGCAACTCTTCCCTCTCCTGAAAAACTCACTGAAATTATTTCCGGGGAACCTGAAAAGCTTAGAACCGGTAACCATACTTTTGCATTGATAAGCATTTTAGGCCTTGTATCGTTAATTTTGGCTATATTAGTTATCTGGTATTTTAAATTTACGCACGCTGACAATCAAATAGTTGAACCAAATAAGATAAACAATTAACAAAACTGATTTTTATGAGAAAGAAAATTGTAGCAGGAAACTGGAAAATGAATATGGATCTGGCTGAAGGTCTGAAACTTGCGGAATCAATACACAAATACTTCAGTGAAAAGCCGGCAGAAAAGGCGACAGTTATTCTCTGCACACCGTTCATTCATCTTTCAGGAGTACATGAAATAGTAAAACACGGCAAGGTTTTTCTCGGAGCACAGAACTGTGCAGCTGAAGCTTCCGGAGCATATACCGGAGAAGTATCAGCATGGATGGTAAAAAGCACCGGTGCCGAATATGTAATACTCGGCCATTCAGAAAGAAGATCATACTATAACGAAGATGACAGGCTGCTCAACAAGAAAACAATGCTTGCATTAAATGCCGGCCTGAAAGTGATATTCTGCTGTGGTGAAGTACTGAAGGAAAGGGAAGATAACAAGCATTTCCTCGTTGTAAAAAGACAGCTTGAGGAGGGTCTATTCCCACTTTCTGCCGAGCTGATTGACAAAATTGTAGTTGCTTATGAGCCGGTGTGGGCAATTGGTACCGGACTTACAGCCACACCTGATCAGGCACAGGAGATGCATCAGTATATCCGCGACCTTGTAAGGGAGAAATATGGTAACGACACAGCAAAAAAACTTCCGATTCTGTATGGAGGAAGCTGCAAGCCGTCAAATGCCGCAGAAATTTTCTCAAAACCTGATGTTGACGGTGGACTGATAGGCGGTGCCGCACTCAAGAAGGAAGATTTCATTGGCATAGTTGAAGCGGTGAAATAAAGCTTCAGACTTTTGTCTGTTTAATGTATAAAATATGATAAGGCACTGCGCAATTCTTCTCTTCTTATCATTACTTGTTCCTGGACTTTTGTTTTCCCAGGGACGCAGTGCCTTTTCAGGAGAACCTGACAAGTACAGGACTGAGCTTATTGCTTTCATGGGTCCCAACCTCAAGCCGGAACAGCTGGCTGAAATGAATAACTTTCTTGCGAAGTGGGACAGTGCTGCATTCTCTAAGGAAAGCATGGTGAAAATTATCGATGTCTCCAGCCAGATGTCGTCAAGGTTCATGCGCCCGGTTCCTCATTTTATTGATTTCCTGAACACTCTTGTAGCCTTCAAGGAATTTAATAAGGATGAGGCCTTCTTTAATGCATGGATTACAGGCCTGAGTGAGATCTCCTTCATGCCCAGGTTCACAAATGACAACCTGCACCGCTATTTCAGGAATACCGGCCTGATGATAAGGCAAAATGTCCTGTATGAATCCGGCAGTGTGAAATGGAAAGTCAAGAACTGCCAGATAAATTTTCTTCATGACACTGTTTATCATGCTTCTGTGACAAATGCCACACTTACATGCTATTCACAAAAGGACAGCACGGAAATATACAATGTGAATGGCGAGTATTATCCTGACATACAGGTATTTATTGGCACAAAGGGCATTGTTTCATGGGAAAAGGCCGGCTACAGCCGCAAAGATGTCTTTGCACAACTTGATTCCTTCTCAATAAATATAACAAGGAATAATTTCACTTTCGATTCAGTTAAGTTCACCAACACAAATTACTTCAGTGAACCGGTACTTGGTCTACTTACCGACAGGGCTGCCAGCTTCAGCTCGCCGGAAAAAGCAAACTATCCACAGTTCACCACCTATGCCAAGGAGTTTCAGATAAAGGACCTTTATAAAGGAGTAAATTACCAGGGAGGACTTGCCTTTGAAGGAGCAAATGTCAAGGGAAACGGAGATAAACTGTCGCCTGCCAGGATCACACTATACCGCAATGATACTCTTTACCTTAAGATTGCTGCAAGGGAGTTTATATTTTCCAAAACCGGGCTTAACAGCCAGGAGACTGCAATGACAATGTACCTTGAAAAAGATTCAATATATCATTCAAATCTTGGATTCTCATATTTTGCAGCATCAAGGCAGGTTAACCTCTTCAGGACAAATAACCCGATCTCCAAAAGTCCATATTTCAATTCTTTCCACAAGATGGACATGTACTTTGAATACCTTACCTGGAACATGGAGGAATCGAAAATACTGCTTTCACGTTCCCGGGGAGCCTCACTGGGAGAAGCATCGTTTGAATCAGTGTCATTTTTCAATAATGATGATTTTTTCCGGCTTATGGGCCTCGATCAGTATCATCCTCTTAACAGACTCCTGAAATTTGCAGAATGGTACTATTCAGAGACTTTCCCTGTAACGGAATTTGCAAGGTGGCTGAATAAACCCGAAGAAACCGTCACAGGAATGTGCATTGACCTGGCAAATAAGGGATTCCTCTTTTATGACAGGGCAAATAATGAGGTTACAATAAAACAAAAAACAAAAGATTACCTCCAGTCATTCGCGAAAAAAACCGATTACGACGTAATGAGGATATACAGCTCGACAAGGGCTCCTGTTGACAATGCCATTCTTGACCTGAGAAATTACCAGCTCACGGTAAACGGTGTAACCGGAGTAATGCTGAGCGATTCGCAGAAAGTAGCGCTGTATCCATATAATAAACAACTTGTTATTGAGAAAAACAGAAGCCTTAAATTTGATGGTATTGTTGATGCCGGACTATTCACTATTTACGGCAAGAACTTTAGTTTCAGCTATGATACCTTCAAGATCAGACTGCAGAAAATCGATTCGATCAGGATCTCTGTCGAGACCGATAAAAAAGACATGTACGGTAATCCGGTGGTTGAAAGAATCAACAACCTTATTGAACTTGGAACTGCAGAACTCTTCATTGACAATCCGATGAATAAATCGGGTCTGAGGAGCTATAAGCAGTATCCAATTATTAATGCCATAACATTCTCATATATCTTCTACGATAAAATACCAGGGCTGGAAGGTGTTTACTCTCAAAAGGATTTCTATTTTAAAGTCGACCCTTTTACGTATGAAAACATAGATCATTATACGTATGAAGATCTCAATCTTTCTGGTGAATTCTACGGAGGGAAAATACTTGAACCAATGAAGCAGTATCTTACAATACAGGACAGCAACTCATTGGGTTTCAATATGTTAATTCCCGATGACGGTATTGGTCTGTATGGAAACAAGGGAAGATTGTATGATAAGATAAGCATGAGCAACAGGGGATTGATAGGAGGCGGAAAACTGAAACGCATTACATCCACAACCGTTGCAGAAGAGTACCACTTCTTCCCCGATTCAATGATAACCAGGGCTGAAACATTCAATATTGAAAAAGATCCGCAGGGTATATTCCCGGTTCTTAAAAGTGAGGATGTTGCAGTAAAATGGCTGTCAGATGCAGATGAATGGATAGCAGAAAACGCGCAGGACAAGCGCTTTCAGATGTTCGACAACGGAACAACCCTTGACGGATCTGTAAAGCTTACACCTTCGCGACTGATGGCTTCCGGTGCAATCGACATGACTGAATCGAGGATTACATCAAATTCATTTAATTTCAGGTCAAATGCAATCAGAGCCGACACATCCGATTACAACCTGAAATCACGATCAGGTGATGGTTATTCTTTTATTGCTGAAAATGCCAATACAGACATAAACTTTGACCTGCAGGAGTCAAGGTTCAGGCTCAATACCGATTCATCCATGGTGAAATTCCCTGAATTGCAGTATATCTGCACCATGACTGATTTCATGTACGATATGAAAGGAAGAATTCTCAACATGGAACAGAAAGGCAAGTCGAACACCTCCCTCATGACAGCCGACCAGCTTATAAGGCTGCCATTTACAGGACTTGAAAAACCGACTTTCTTTGCCACCAACAACCTTGAGGACACAGTATCATTCTCATCATGGAAAGGACGTTATAACCTTGACAAGGAATTCATCGAAGCTGAGAATATAAATTACATTCATATTGCTGATGCACTTATTCAACCTGACAGCGGGAAAGTCACAATAACCAGGAGGGCTAAGGTGGAAACTATGAAAAATGCCCTTATTGCAGTGAATAATAAGCATATACTCCATTCTGCATCAGTCGATATTGAATCTACAAAACGCTATACCGGCAGTGCAGTTTACGACTATATTGATGAAAATAAGGAAATACAGGAGATAAAATTCCCTGAGCTGTCTGTTGATACAATGACAACTACTGCCAAAGGCTATATTCCAGGAAACCAGAAGTTCATGTTAAGTCCCGATTTCACATATTCAGGCGATGTTTTGCTTTCGGCACGTTCACAGTTGCTCACTTTTACAGGTGCTGCAGGTATAATACATAAATGCAGTCAGCTGACAAGCTATGATATGAAATTCAAAGCGGCTATTGATCCTCTCAGGGTAATGATTCCTGTAAGTGACAAACCAAGGGATATAAATGACAATCTTGTCTTCTCCGGATCATTTATCAATGCAGATTCAGTACATATTTACCCTGCATTCCTATCGGCCCAGAAATCATGGACTGACGTGGCACTTGTAAATGCTAATGGTTACCTCTGGTTCGACAAGGCCAAAGGTAGCTACCTGATCAGCAGTATTGAAAAGATTTCAGACCCCACACTCAACGGCAACCTTGTAAGCTTCGACAGAAATTACTGTGTAATGTCAGGGGAAGGCAATCTCAATTTCGGGACAAAATATGACCTTTTCACTTTGTCTGGTGCAGGTAACTACACTCATACAATGGATTCAGGAAAGGTAGTGCTGGAGACAATCCTTGCAATGGATTTCCATTTCTCACCGGAAGGGCTGAAAATGATGGCTGATGAGATACGGATGATGCCTACACTCCAGCCGGTAAATCTTAATACCCCTTTATATCTTAAGGGAATGAAGGACCTGGTTGGCGTTCAGGCTGCAAGCCAGCTTAAGGAAGAAATTGACCTTTTCGGCACAAGCAGGAACCTTCCGAAAGAATTTACCTATGAACTGCTGCTCAATGATGTCAAACTTTACTGGAATGAAGCTACAGCATCATTCCGTTCAAAAGGCAGGATTGGAATAGGCTTTATCGGACCTCAGCCGGTAAACATCTATACTGATGGTTATGTGGAAATTCAGAGAAGAAGGTCGGGAGACATGCTTGATATTTATCTGAAAGCAGATAACAATACATGGTACTACTTCTCATACTTCAGGGGAGTTCTCATGACGCAGTCAAGCAATTCAGCATATAACACACTGATTACCAATATTAAAATCAATGACAGAAAACATCCTGATGCATCTGTTCGCGTACCTTATACTTATATGATAGCTGCGGAAGGAAGACTTAACAATTTCCTCCGAAGAATGACAAGCGATGAGTCAGGAGAGGAAGATGTGATCAGATAGTTACATGCGCTCTCTCTCCCAGCTCAATGACTTCCATGTCATGTACCTGTTTTCCGTCAATCCGGAACCTTAAAGCAGTCATCACTTTATGAAAGCCCTTGTAACCTGCAGCTCCGGGGTTTAAATAAAGGAAATTCAGATTCCTGTCAAACATTACACGGGTAATATGAGAATGCCCGCAAACAAATATATCAGGCGGATTATGCCTTAGTTCATCTCTTACCTTCCTGTCATAATTCCCGGGAGAACCGCCGATATGAGTCAGCCATATCCGCATTTCTTCTGCCATGAAGTGCATGTTTTCCTTATATGCACTTCTCACAGTGGCATCATCAATATTGCCATGAACGGCTTTAAATGGTTTAAAGGCTGCAAGTGCATCAGCCGTTTCAATATTGCCGATATCGCCTGCATGCCATATCTCATCACAGGCCTCAAGGAAGTGGAAAAGCCGTGGATGAATCCAGCCATGGGTATCGGAAATCAGGCCTATTAACATTGTCTTGCGGTCTTGCGGTCGTCAGACGTGGAAACCAGGTTTATATAAAATTAATACTGTTTACAAAAAAGGTAAAGTTAAGTATTTCGCATGCGATGTTTGTAGGCTCTAATTCCTATTTTTGCAGAAAGCATACACTATGCAGGTTTTTTATGCTCCCGGAATTGAAGGCAGGTACCATACTCTTGATGAGAATGAATCGAAACATTGCATAAGGGTTCTGAGGATGGCATACGGTTCACAGGTAAAACTCATTGACGGAAAGGGGAATCTCTTTGAAGGCTTCATCTGCACACCGGATGTAAAAAGATGCAGGATTGAGATCACGGATATCAGGGAGGATTATGAAAAGAGGGACTACAGGCTGCATATTGCTATTTCTCCTCTGAAAAACACTGACAGGTTTGAATGGTTTGTTGAAAAAAGCGTTGAGATCGGGATAGATGAAATAACACCGGTTATCTGTAAAAACACTGAAAAACAATCACTTAAACAGGAGCGCATTGAGAACATAATAATTTCGGCGATGAAACAGTCTCTTAAAGCCAGGAAGCCTGTTCTCAATCCTGCCGCCGGGTTCAGTGAGTTCATTTCACGAAACCATGCCGGGACAAAAATGCTGGCACACTGTTACAGTGACCTGAAGAGAAAAGGCATCAACGAACTATACACGCGAGGATCAGATGCTCTTATTATGATAGGGCCTGAAGGTGATTTCAGCATTGAAGAGGCTCAGGCAGCTCTGAAATACGGATTCTCGCACATTCACATGGGGCCGGCAAGGCTCAGAACAGAAACGGCAGGCCTTGCAGCCTGCCATTCAGTTTACTTTGTTAACCAGACCTGATTCTACATCTCTCTTTTCGAACGGGAGGGAATAAAATAAAGCTCTGTATAAAAGCAATTTGTGCATATTACAGCATCAAACTTTTTATGCTGAATATTCATCAGGCTTGTCATCAGGTTACCGGAAGTTCTTATTTTCTGCGTCTCATAAGTCACTGATCCGCATTTCGGACATGTATATTTAATTTGCCGGTTCATTTCTCATCACTTTTTGCTTCATCATTTTTTATTTTCAGTCTGCCCGATTTTCTGAGAGCCTGATCAAGGATATATTCTATCTGACCATTTGTGCTGCGGAATTCATCTGCAGCCCATTTTTCAATTGCTTTCAGCTTATCAGGATCGATCCTTAAAACAAATGCTTTCTTCTCTGACATATCAGTTATGCAAAGTTCCTGTATTAACAACCGGTGTTGCATCCTTATCGCCGCAGAGGACTACCATCAGGTTACTTACCATAGCGGCTTTTTTCTCTTCATCAAGTTCAACTATCTTCTTGTCTGAAAGCTGCTCAAGAGCCATTTCAACCATTGAGACAGCTCCCTCAACTATCTTGAAGCGCGCTGCCACAACAGCCGCGGCCTGCTGCCTTCTCAGCATTGCATTTGCAATTTCCTCAGCATAGGCTATGTAGTTGATCCTTGCCTCAATAACCTCAATGCCTGCAATCTGCAGCCTTTCCCTTATCTCCTTCTCAAGTTCATTATTAACTTCCTCTCCCCCGCTTCTGAGACAGATAACAGCATCATGATCCTCAAAATTATCATAGGGGTACAAGCCTGCAAGCTTACGCAGGGCGGCATCGCTCTGAACAAGAACAAAATGCTGAAAATCATCAACATCGAATACGGCCTTGTAGGTCTCTGATACCCTCCATACAAGTACAAGGCCAATCTTGATAGGGTTCCCTATCTTGTCATTAACCTTTATTGGTTCACTGTTAAAATTACGGGCTCTCAGTGATACTCTTCTCTTTATATAAAAAGGATTTACCCAGAAAAAGCCATTATCCCTTATAGTTCCTTTATAGGCTCCAAAGAGAACCATAACAGATGAACCATTGGGATAAACTACTGTAAATCCAATCACAGTGAGTACAAAAAGAAGTGTCAGCAAAATTCCGGCCCAGATAATCTCATAAGCAAATCCGGCTATGGATCCACATAGCATTAGTACTGCTGCAAGCAGCGCCAGATAACCCGATATGGGTTTAACTGTAAATTCCTGTTTCATGATGTATGATATTATATTGATATCACAAAGATATTATTTTAATTTAATTAAAACAAAAAAAACACAGGAAAAAATTCCTGTGTTTGAATTTTCAGCAGTCATGCTTTCTGAGCCTGGCAATAAGTCGCTCACTTACAGTATCTTCCTGGTCAAACCTGACCATTCCTAGTAAAGCTTTCACATCACTGAAATCACAGTTTAATCTGAATGCATCTTCAAGGAGATCTTCATTTTTAACATTAATATCACGATATGAAAGAAAAAGGGTAGAATTTAATCCCATAGGCATCTCTTTTTTTCAGAAAACGCCCCGTCTTATACAATATTGTATCAGGAATTAAATTAATTATTAAAATTTTAAGTCTGCTCAGGATATCTGAAACAGTCCGGTATAGACTTCACAAAGTAAGGCTCATCTTCCTCTCTTCCATCATTTTTCTCATGTTAATCAGGGCATACCGCATTCTTCCAAGTGCAGTATTTATGCTTACACCTGTAATGTCAGCAATTTCCCTGAAACTCATGTCGGCATAATGACGTAGTACCACAACTTCTCTCTGGTCATCAGGAAGGGAGCTGATAAGAAACCTGATATCTTTCTGTATCTGCTTCTTTATAAGGGTGTTTTCAATATTGCCTTCTGACAACTTTGCAGAATTGAAAATATCGGTATCATAACTGTCGTTCGATATTGTATTCATCTGCTTAACCCGTCTGAAGTTATCAATAATAAGGTTATGAGCTATCCTCATCACCCACGACAGGAATTTTCCGTTATCGGAATACTTGCCTGACTTTACCGACTGAATGACTTTCAGAAAGGTATCCTGAAAGATGTCTTCAGCAAGCGCCTGATCACGTATATACAATGAGATATAAGCGAAAACTTTGTGTTTATGTCGGCGGATTATTTCCTCAAAGCAGGACTCTTCACCTTTTATGAATCTGGTAATCAGTTCATAATCGGAAACCATTTTATTCATAACTCTACCTTTTAATTAAACTGTGTAGAGATATTCTATAGGCGGTCCTCCTGTTTTGGTTAAGATTTGTAATACAAAGAAACAAAATTTTTTGATTTGAAAGTATTACTTTTGCCATTTAACGGAATTTTAACAAAGCGGTCAGGAGAAGAGAGGGATGCAGGGAGGAATAGATATAAAGGGAGCAAGAGTCCATAACCTTAAGAATGTAACTCTTTCAATACCCAGAAATAAGCTCATAGTGATAACCGGTGTATCAGGCTCCGGCAAATCATCACTTGCCTTCGATACGATATATGCTGAGGGACAGAGACGCTATGTTGAAAGCCTTTCATCTTACGCCCGTCAGTTCCTGGGAAGGATGAACAAGCCCGAGGTCGATTTTATCAGCGGAATACCGCCTGCTATAGCTATTGAACAAAAGGTCAACACCCGAAATCCCCGGAGCACGGTTGGCACATCAACAGAAATATATGATTATCTGCGTCTTCTGTTTGCACGCACAGGAAGGACTTATTCACCAGTTTCAGGCAGGGAGGTAAAAAAGCATAGTGCTGACGACATTGTTGATTTCCTGGCCTCACTTCCTGAGGACACAAAGGTGATAATTACATCTTCAGGTCAGATCCCGGAAAACATTAGCCCTGAAGAATATTTCAGCTTCCTTGTAAAACAGGGGTTTACAAGAATTGAGAGTAAGGGGGAATTAATCAGAATTGATGATCTGAAATCACACAAGGCTTTCAAACCAGGGCAGAATATTAATATAGTAATTGACAGGCTCGTAATTAATCATTCCTCTGACAGCTTCAGCAGGGCAGCCGACTCAGCCCAGACTGCTTTTCTGACAGGGAAAGGCTACTGCCAGGTGCTTGTTCAGGATGATAATGGCATAATTAAGCGCGAAAGTTTCTCAAACCTTTTCGAGGAAGACGGAATCATTTTTGAGGAACCTCATGAGCACCTTTTCAGTTTCAACAATCCCCTTGGCGCCTGTCCAGTTTGCGAAGGTTACGGAAAGATTATTGGCATTGATGAGAACCTTGTAATCCCGAACCACAACTTGTCGGTTTTTGAGGATGCCATTGTTTGCTGGAAGGGCGATACAATGAAAAAATGGAAGGAAAGGCTTATTGCCAGTGCAGATTCCTTCGGATTTCCCATACATAAACCATATTATAAGCTTACAGATGAACAGAAGAGGCTCTTGTGGACCGGAAACCGCTATTTCTACGGTCTTGACAAATTCTTCGAACATCTGGAGGAGAAGAAGTTCAAGATCCAATACCGGGTTCTGCTCAGCAGGTACCGCGGTAAAACGATATGTCCGGCCTGCAAGGGCGCAAGGCTCAGAAAAGAGGCAGCATATATTAAGGTAGCCGGAAAAACAATTCAGGAGCTTACCGCAATGCCTGCAGGCAAGCTGTACGATACAATAAGCGCTTTTCAACTTAATGAACATGATTCAAAAATTGCCGAAAGGCTTATAAAGGAAATTCTTTACCGGCTCAGGTTCATAATTGATGTTGGACTGCCCTATCTCACACTCGACAGGCTGTCAGGCACTCTCTCAGGAGGGGAATCTCAGAGGATAAACCTCGCAACAATGCTTGGAAGCACGCTCGTAGGATCGATGTATATACTTGATGAGCCAAGCATAGGGCTGCATCCGCGCGATACAAACCTCCTTATAAAAGTACTTAAGGAACTTCGTGATCTTGGCAATACTGTAATTGTCGTTGAACATGAGGAAGAGATAATAAGGGCTGCCGATGAAATAATCGACATGGGACCTGAAGCAGGCAGGCTGGGTGGAGAAGTAGTATACCAGGGAGGCCTTGACCTGTCAACATCAAACAAATCATTAACAGCAGGTTATTTAAGCGGAAGACTCGAGATACCTGTTCCTCCTGTCAGAAGAAAATGGAACAGTTTTATTGAAATAAAGGAAGCCAGGGAGAATAACCTCAAAGGTATTAATGTAAAATTCCCCTTACATACAATAACAGCAGTTTCCGGGGTGAGCGGCTCAGGCAAGTCAAGCCTCGTGTCCGACATCCTCTACAGGGTTTTATCGAACCGGATTGCCGGAAACAACCTCAAACCAGGTCAGTATCTTGATATTAAGGGCGACATTGCCCTTCTGACCGGAATAGAACTCGTTGACCAGAATCCAATAGGAAAATCAAGCAGGTCTAATCCGGTAACCTACCTTAAGGCTTATGATGAGATCCGGAAACTTTACTCGGAACAACAGGCATCGGTACAGAATAATTTCAAAGCTTCTCATTTTTCGTTCAACATCGAAGGCGGCAGATGCGAAGAATGCCAGGGAGAAGGCATTATAAGGGTTGAGATGCAGTTTATGGCTGATGTTGAACTTACCTGCGAAAGCTGCAACGGAAAAAGATTTAAAAAAGAGATACTCGACGTCAGGTATCATGGAAAGAATATCTACGATATGCTTGAGATGACTATTGATGATGCAATTTCTTTCTTCAGTGAACATCCAGGCAAGACAGAAAAAAGAATTATTGAAAAGCTTAAGCCACTTTCTGATGTCGGACTAGGTTATATCAAGATGGGGCAATCATCAAGCACTCTGTCAGGAGGTGAGAACCAGCGTGTAAAGCTTGCATATTTCCTGAGCCAGGAACGCGGCAGCGGCCATATACTGTTCATATTTGACGAGCCTACAACAGGACTACACTTCCACGATATTAAGAAGCTACTCAAATCCCTGAATGCCCTTGTGGAACATGGTCATTCAGTAATACTTATTGAGCACAACCAGGAAGTAATAAAAAGTTCCGACTGGGTTATTGACCTTGGTCCTGAAGGAGGTGAAGACGGAGGGTATGTTGTTTATGAGGGCAAACCTGAAGGGCTTGCATCATGTAGCAAATCATATACAGGCAGGTTCCTTTCTGAGAAACTGAAAAAATAAAAAAAGGGTGTCGGAAACCGGCACCCTTCTGTTCCCTCAAAGGGATTATTTCTTCATCTTGAATCCAAACATTATTGAAACACAGCCACTTGCAGGCGTATCGCCAGCCTGATTGAAGGATGAAACCTTTACAATAAGCTTAAGCTGCTGGCTCGATTGCAGTTTGAAATCCCAGGTTTTTGCATAATTATGTTCCTTATTTGAGTAAAGAACATTTTTGTTAGCATCAACAATACGGAATTCAACATTGGGAAGCTTGTCTTCACCACAAATGGCTACCCTGTAGTCCATGTCAGAATAAAAAGTTTTGTAAAGTTCAGCTTCCTCTCCTTCCACGAGAACTGCTGCATGGTAGTTACCGTCATGGGTAAATGACCCCAGTTCAGGAAGACAAACCTTCTTTGCAAACGCCTTGCATTGAGCATCAGCATTTTGTGATGCAAAAATCATTAACGCAAGGACAGGTAAAATCTTATACAATTTCATAGCCAGTTAATTTACAAATGAATTTCTAATCTCACCTACAGTTTTGGAAAGTTCTAGGAATACTTCCGGAGTCATATCTGTTTTTACTTCTGATTTGAGAACTGTGGTATTTGATGCCTGGTCAAATTCAGGACGCACAGGTGATGTTGTAATTTTGATTTTGTCAAAAACAAGCTTCAGTTTGTTAACCTGAGTAATGAGTTCATCTACTGCAGGATCACCCTTGCTGCTTTCAAGTAAGCTGATAAGAATATCAATTGACAGTTTCTGGTCAATAATCCTTGTAACGAGTTTATTTCCGTTGAATTCTTTCATATCAACAAGCTGAGTCGAGATGTAAAGGCCTTCAAACCAGCCTCCTACAAGAGTCATAGCAGCTATAGCGGGCTGGCCATTATCCTGAAGGTAGGAGTTTGAATTCATGAAAGTCTCGCTTACAATCTCCATAATTACCTCACTGTTATTTATATTCTCCTCAAGCCTGTCAATTGTAGATTGGTCAATAGCTTTCAGAATACCGAGTCCATCAGCCATTTTCTTGGCTGCATTCATATAATCGATAATGAGCTGTGTTTGCTCATAAAGGCTGGCAAAGCTAAGGTCGCATGTGTAAATACCGAGGTTAAGCGCCATGCTTTTGTTTGTAACATATTTATTTACATTACCTATCTGGTTAAGAAGCTTTTCATCAAATTTTGCACCAGCTGATTTGATAAGCATAGCTGATTCAAGGGGTGAAGGCAGTGCATTGAAAATCTTTTCAGCCTGTTTTATATCTTCATATACTGCTGTATTATCCTTTGGCACTTCAACAGTAAGATCTTCCTTTGGAGCCTTGTTTCCACCTGATTTGCATCCGGCAATAAAGATTGAAAACAGAAGAACAACAATCAGGAGCCCTGAACTCATTCTGTGATTTCTATTCATGATGAAGTTTTTTAAATGTCAAAACTAATTTTGGACTAAATTAGTACATTATTTTTATTTTTCAAAAAGCGCTTGTTGTTATTATGAAGTTTAACAATATAAGCTGATAATCAGGCCAATCGAATACAGTGCCGGAATTATGGCATTATTACGTGGATATGCTTTCCTCAATCCTCCGATGCAAAATGCTTCATGAACTGAGAACGCTCAAAAATTGAGGGATTCCTGTATCCCGACCAATTTAATTTACCTCTGAATTCACTTATGTTTTTAAAATTTTTATCCTCCATCCACTT
>CAZEYY010000014.1:29907-43999 GCA_964516485.1 uncultured Rikenellaceae bacterium | reverse complement strand
TCATCTGATTCTCAGACAAAACGGGAGTTGCAATGAAAACGGTTTCGTACTGATTCAACATAGTTTTAATTAGTTAATTATTAAGTATTAATTTGGCTCGCAAAGGTACAATTATTTTGATTTTTACGAAAATTTTCTGCAAAAAAAATATGTATTATGTATATTCTGAGTCTCTTCTAAGATTTTGATGCGAATATTTGAAGCTGCATCTGCCTGATACCTTTTTAAACTATATTTGTATCAGTAAAAGTGTGAGAAAGCATTAATATATGGAGAACTTTATTGTTTCAGCGCGCAAGTACCGTCCTGCCAGTTTTGACATGGTAGTTGGTCAGGATACCATTACAAATACGCTGAAAAGTGCCATCAGGAACAAGCACCTTGCCCAGGCATACTTGTTTTGCGGCCCTCGTGGCGTTGGCAAAACAACCTGTGCAAGGATCTTTGCAAAGACTATTAACTGCATAAACCTCGGACCTGATGGTGATGCCTGTGATAAATGCGAATCGTGCATCTCTTTCAGTTCACAACGGTCATTTAATATTCATGAGCTTGATGCCGCTTCAAATAACAAGGTTGAAGATATAAGGAGCCTGAATGACCAGGTAAGGATTCCTCCCCAGGTTGGAAAGTACAGCATATATATAATAGATGAGGTACACATGCTGTCATCATCTGCTTTTAATGCCTTCCTGAAAACACTGGAAGAGCCTCCTCCACATGCAATTTTTATTCTTGCAACAACTGAAAAGCACAAGATTATTCCGACTATTTTGTCGCGCTGTCAGATCTTTGACTTCAACAGGATTAGAATTGAGGATATCGTAAACAGGCTGCAGTTCGTTGCTAAAAATGAAGGGATAGAAGCTGAAGAGGAAGCTTTGCATGTAATCGGACAGAAGGCTGACGGGGCAATGCGTGATGCCCTTTCGATATTTGATCAGATAGTAAGCCTGTGCGGTAAAAGCATTACATATAAAAATGTTATTGAAAACCTGAATGTACTTGATTATGAGTATTTCTTCAAGACAATTCAGGGGGCACTTGAGGGAAATGTTTCTTCGGTGCTTCTGACTTTCAACGAGATACTTGAGAAAGGCTTTGACGGACATAATTTTATTTCAGGTCTTAACAGTCATCTTCGTGATCTACTTGTTTGCAAGGATGAATCAACAATAAGACTTCTCGAAGCGACACCGGCAATAAGACAGCTGTACCTGAAGCAAACTGCTTCTGCTTCTTCCGATTTCCTTTTCAGATCCCTTGAAACCGGATCTGCCTGTGAGTTATCATATAAGGCAAGCAAGAATCCGAGACTTCATGTTGAGCTGGCACTTATAAGGCTTTGCAGAATCAATGGTGAGTCTTACGGTGACCTTGAAAAAAAAAAATCTGAACAGGTAATAAATCAGGAAGAAGAGCTTCCTGTGCCTTCCAGATCAAATACAGTCAGGCAGATTGAGAAGACTTCTGAGGATGTCAGGACGGTTGAAGCAGATCAGAAGCCTGTGCATGAGCCAAAAATAGAAAAGCAGGTCAGGTCAGTCTCAATTAAGGACCTTCTAAACGGTGGTAACCATTCTCCGGATACCGGACATACTGATAAACCTGGTTCAGCCTCGGGTATTTCAGAAAGGCAGGCTGCGGACCTGCAGGTTCTGACTCCTGAATTGCTCGAAAAGAGCTGGGCTGATTTTACAGAACTGTTAAATGGTGAAGGTCCCAGAATTGTAAGTATGTTCAAAGCTATTTCACCTGTTCTGGAAAACAACAGAACAATAATAATCCACCTGAGCAATGCAACACAAAAAGATACTTTTGTGCAACACTATAAGCAACGCCTCATTAACCATCTTGAACGAAAGTATATCATGAATGAAATTGATATTGAAACTGTTGTAGATGTTAATGAGACAAATAACACAATTTATTCTGATGAGCAGAAGTACAATTACCTGTTTAACAAATATCCGATACTGAAGGAGGTTAAGAAGACCTTCAACCTCGATCTGAACTGATTAAATTTTTTGATATAAAACTTTTTTACCTCTGTTATGGAACCTGAAATGGAACCTGGGCTAAAAAAACGCAGCGCTGAAGTGCTTTCTGAAGAGAGCAGGATTTCAGAGAGTGTTTTTAATAATTCGCGGTTAATGATAAGTGTGATAAACCGGGATTATGTTTACGAGAAGGTCAATTTCGCATTTTGCAATGCCCATAATGTAATTGGCAGTGACATAGTTGGAAAAACGCTTTCGGATCTGTGGGGAATACAGACTTTTTGTGATTTCATTAAGAACAATATAGACAGATGCTTTGAGAAAGGTGAGATAATCAGGTATGAAGCATCATTTGAAACCCCGGGCAATGGTACAAGATACTTTGAGGTAACTTTCAAACCAATATCTGTTACAGGTAAGGAAATAACACACCTTATTGCTGAAACAATGGATATAAATGAATCAAAGCTCAAGGAGTTAAAGATTCAGGAAAAGGAAAATGAGATAAGGGAAAAGGAAGAAGTACTAAAAAAAATAGAGAAGAATATTCCAATAGGCATTGTCAGATGCAGGCCTGACGGAATGATAGTTCAGGCAAACAGGGCATTCTTTGATATAATGAATTGTTATGATGAGTCAACAATAAAACAGGTAAACCTTAAAAGCTTTTACCAGCAGGAATATTTGTTTGATATTCATTGTGAGCAGATACTTGAGAGACACATTGAAAATTTCGGACGGATGTCTCTTATTGATTGCAGAGGAGAAGAAATTTCATGCCGTATCAGCGGATTTCTTGCTCTTGACAGCCCGGATTCTGAATCTTATCTTGACTTCGTAATAGAGGATGCAACAAGGGAGCTACTGCTCGAAAACAGACTGATTCAGGCTCAGAAGCTTGAAACGATAGGTGCACTTGCAGGCGGAATCGCTCATGATTTCAATAATATCCTGACTACAATTACAGGATATTCAGAACTTATACTTGAAGATGTTCCTGCTAATTCTGACCTGTCAGAAAAGGTAAACAAAATATTGAATGCCGTACTCAGAGCCAGATCTATCACAAATCAGATTCTTACTTTCAGCAGGCAGGTGGAGCAGGAGAAAGTGGCTGTAAGCGTTGCAGAGGTGCTTTCAGAAACTATTGGTTTTATAAAATCTTCTGTCCCTTCAAATATTATTATTAATAGCGAATTCATAAGTAAGGATGTTAAGGTTCTTGCAGATCCCACTCAGCTTTTCAGGGTCTTTATAAACCTTATGACAAATGCAATACAGGCCATGGATGAAAATGGCGGTACTTTGTCACTTGCCATGAAGGTTGTTGAAGGGAAGCTTGTTACAAATCAGCTTAACAAGAATATTGTAGCCGATGAGTACGTAATCCTGTCATTCAAGGATACAGGTAAAGGCATGGAACCGGCTGTGCTAAGCAGGATATTTGAACCTTTCTTCACAACAAGGGATGTCGGAAAAGGCACTGGCCTGGGCCTTTCGGTAACTTATGGAATAATTTCTGAAATGGATGGGGACATTCTGGTCTCCAGCAAAAAGGGAGAGGGATCGGAATTTTTTGTTTACCTGCCTGTCCGGCATCAGTTTCATCAGCCAGTTCAGGTCGAAGAAAACAAGAGGAAAATATTGTTTATTACCGGAGACAAGCATGAATCGAGAATGCTTTCGATGGCCCTGGAAAATACCGGCTTTATATTGATGTATTTTTCTGACAGGCAACAGCTTTTGCACGATTTTGCTGTTAAGACAAACAGCCCTGACCTGATAATTTACATGACTGATTCAGGCCTGATAAAACCTGAAGATTTTCTGCCTCTTTACCAGCAGTTAAGTTATCCCGTTCCCTGTATAATTATTACAAATCAGAACTGTACATCAGTAGAGGATAAATTACTCAATTCAGGAATTGTTAAGCAGCATCTTGTAAAACCAGTTTCTCTGAAGGAAATAAAAAGTGCTATTCAATTGTCAGTATAGAAGCGTTTGTATCTGGCTGATTTTGTATTTTTGTTATCTTGATTCAATAATGATTGTGCTAATAAACAAATAAATTATGCCCAGGGTACTTATTATAGAAGATGAAGCAGAATTGCGTGAAATGATTAAGACAACTTTGATCAGACGAAAGTACACTGTAATGGAAGCTTCAAACGGGAAGGAAGCATTATTGCATTTTAAGCCATCAATGACTGATCTTGTTGTAACTGACCTGATTATGCCTGAGGAAGACGGACTGAAAGTAATTATTAAGTTGAAGGAACTTAAACCCTCATTAAAGATTATTGCAGTTTCAGGAGGAGGAAAGGCTGGTCCGGGTGGTTACCTGAATCTTGCCAAAGCTCTTGGAGCTCATGCTGTTATTTCCAAGCCATTCTCAATTAATGATCTGATAGTCAAAATTGAAGAGTTGCTGGATAAAGAACAATAGCTCTTGTTAATTTGTTTTAGTAATAACTTAAATTATACAATCATGCTTAAGAAAAAAGTAGAAGAAATCTGTAATCGTCAGGTTGAGAGGGAAGGCTATTCATCAAATCTGTATATTGCAATGGCTGTGTGGGCTGAAACTAACGGTTATCCGGGAGTTGCTGAGTGGCTTTATGCCCAGGCAGAAGAGGAAAAGCTGCATATGCTTAAGTTTATAAAGTACATAAATGAACGCGGAGGAAAGGCAGTTATTCCTGCAATGAAAAAACCGGTCTCCGAATATAAAAGTGTTGAAAATCTATTTCAGGAAGTGCTTAAACATGAAGAGTTTGTAACTGCCAGCATTAATGAAATAGTAGCACTTACTCTTGAGGAGAAGGATTTTAATACACAGAATTTCCTGCAGTGGTTTGTTACTGAGCAGGTTGAGGAAGAAGCATCAGTACGGACAATCCTTGATAAGGTCAGACTTGTCGGGAAAAACAACATGTATCAGTTTGATAAGGATATTATGGGATTGCGTGCTCAGGCAACAAAACCGCCTGCCACTGCATGAGGCAATGCCTATTCATAATTTCAGTTTTATCAGGTCTTCTGTTTCCTGCCAGTATACTATCACAGGAACTGATTTCAAATAAGTCTGTTACAGGTATTTGCTATGCCGGTAAACGGACAACAAAACTTTATGTCCCTCCTCCACGTGATTTCCTGGAAAAAAGCCAGGGTAAGGGAGGAGGCACAATAAAAGCCTATTACAATGGCTTTTCAGCTGAGGCTGTTACCTCATTTGAGTATGCCATGCGTATACTTGAATCAATTCTTCCAGCCGGTACAAAAACCTCTGTTGTTGCTAACTGGACCAAAATAACCTCTGCCAACGTTCTGGGAAATTCATCTGTAACAGCCGTGGTTGGAGGTTGGTCCATAGATGCTTACAGGCCTTTTGCCCTGTATCCGGTTGCCCTTGCAGAGAAAATCGCAGGCTTTAATCTGAATTCAGATCCGAGCGGTGATATAGTATTGACTCTCAACAGCTCCGCAAGCTGGTACTTTGGAACTGATGGCAAGGTTCCGGCAGGAAAATACGACCTTGTCACTGTTATCCTTCATGAACTTTGTCACGGGCTGGGATTTTTTGACAGTATGAGTGCTGACAATTCGACCGGTTGGTATGGAATTAGTTCTCTTCCGGTCATATATGATACTTTCATTGAAAACATCGACGGAAAGTCACTTACAGACACTCTTAAATTCAGAAATAATTCTTCTGAATTACTATCTGAATTCACAAGTGGCAAGCTTTATATGCGGGGACCGGTACTTAAAGCCTTCACTGATATGGAAAAGGTCAGGGTATATGCTCCTTCGACATGGGATGATGGTTCAAGTATCTCACATCTTGATGAAGAAATGTCGCTTGATTCGGAAGGCAGACTGATGACTCCCTTCATCGATATGCAGGAGGCCATACACAACCCGGGTATATATACCAGGGCCATTCTCGGTGACCTGGGCTGGATAAACACAAGAATACTGCATGATCCACCAGGAGATACTGAAGAAAATTTAACTTCACTCAACCTGGAGGTTGAGATAAGATCTGATACGACATTTAACAGGGATAAGGTAGGAGCAGTGTTATCCTATGACGGTTTTAAAACTGCAGATACTGTTTTTATGTACTCAGCTGATGCTGATAACAATTTCAGATACCCGGTTAATATACCTTCATATAAAACCGAAGTACAGTATTACTTTTTTACTGAAGATATTTTCAAAAGGATTTTCAGGTCGCCGTCTCCTTATAATTTTTTAAGGTATAAATCATATATAGGAACTGATACAACAAAAGCCATTATAAATCATTCACCTGCAGCTTATTATTTTACAGCAGCAAGTGAAGTGAACCTTGATGTGGAAGTTACTGATAATCTGGGAGTAGACAGTGTTTGCCTTGAATATATGATTAATGACGGAACGAAGAAATATTCAGGATTTACTATTGACTCTGCAGACATTTATACACTTACACTTCAGGCAGCCGATCTTAACTGGAGGGGAGGAGACTTCTTAAGATACAGGATTATTGCGTATGATTCTGCTGCAGTGGCAAACATGTCTGTTAGCCCCGATACAGGTTATTATTCAGTTGATATTATTGGAATTGAAGATGTTGTCAATTCCTATTCATCTGATTTTACTGAAAATGCAGGAGATTTTTATCTTTCCGGATTAGTAATTAAGAAGCTCACCGGCTGGCAAAAAACAGGAATTCACTCGCAACATCCCTATATAAGTCCTGAGAAAGACTCGACAATAAATGCAATCGCCCTCCTGAAAACGCCAGTGAGGTTTGATAAGAGCGGGATGCTTATACAATATAATGATATTGCTCTTGTTGAACCGGGAGAAACAGGTTCACTGTTCGGTTCAGAAGACTTTTATGATTATGTTGTTCTTGAAGGTTCAAGGGATTTTGGCCGGACCTGGAAAAGCTTTTTTGACGGTTATGATGCCAGCTACAATTCTGTATGGCTGAAAGCATATAACAGTTCAATAGTAGAACAGAATTCAACTGCAGCAGGAAAAGAATCGATGCTTTTGCATCATACAGAATTAGTACAACCTGGTGATTATTTCAAATCCGGCGATACGGTGATTATTCGCATGAGACTTTTTTCTGATCCTTTTGCAAACGGATGGGGATGGGTTGTTCAGGATCTGGAAATAAATCCCCTTGTTGATGCGGTGGAGAACAACATGGCAGAAAAAATAAGTCTTTACCCAAATCCTGGAAATGGTACAATACATCTTAATTTCCGGGAGGAAGGCTATTCTGCATATAAAACTGCCAGATATGAAATATTCACAATTACAGGAATTCCCGTCGTTTCAGGATATATGTTGCCTGAATCAGGCGAAACAATTGACCTGAGCCATCATCCGCCCGGTTTCTATATAATCCGGCTGAATATTGATGGAAGGATAAGCACATTAAGGTATTCTTATATGAAATAATTAATAACCCCGTCTGATTGGCGGGGTTTTTGTACTATGTGGGTTTTTCCGGCTTTATTTGGAAAATTAGAGTATTTTTGCAGAAATTTTGAGAAAAGTAAAAACACCATAAAATGAGCATCATAAACAAGGTACTTGGTCTGTTTTTGGGAAATAAATATGAACGTGACCTCAGTGAAATAAATCCATATATAGAAAAGATTCATTCTGAATACGATAAGCTTCAGGGTATTTCAAATGACGAACTTCGCAATCTCACACAGGAATTAAGGCAGAGGATAAAGCAAAGTATTGAAAATGATGAGAACGAGATAAAACATATACGTGAAAGGGCTGAAGCTGAGGAAGATATAAGCAAAAAGGAAGATCTGTATTCAGCAGTCGACAAGATTGAAAAACAAATTAATGAAACAATAGAACGTATTCTGGATGAGATCGTCCCAAATGCCTTTGCAATTGTTAAGGAAACTGCCAGAAGATTCAAGGAAAATAAGGTTATTAAAGTCACTGCCAGACAATATGACAGAGACCTTGCAGCCACTCGTGAGAGCATTACAATAGAAGGTGAATTTGCCTTATGGAAGAATTCCTGGACAGCCGGCGGAAATGAGATTACCTGGGATATGGTTCATTACGATGTTCAGCTTATTGGTGGTGTGGCCCTGCATAAGGGCAAGATAGCTGAAATGGGTACAGGTGAGGGTAAAACTGTTGTTGCCACTCTTCCTGTTTTCCTTAATGCACTTGCTGGCAGGGGCGTGCATATTGTCACTGTCAATGATTACCTTTCCAAAAGAGACTCTGAATGGATGGGGCCTATTTATGAATTCCATGGACTTACAGTTGATTGCATAGATAAACACCAGCCTAATTCTGCTGAGCGCCGGCGTGCGTATAATGCAGATATCACTTTTGGAACTAATAATGAATTTGGCTTCGATTACCTGAGGGATAATATGGCTATTAATCCTGAGGACCTTGTTCAGCGAAAGCATCATTATGCCATTGTCGATGAAGTGGATTCCGTTCTTATCGATGATGCCCGTACGCCTCTCATTATTTCAGGTCCCACTTCAAAAAGCGATACATCACAGTTCGATGAGCTTAAACCAAAAGTTGATAAGCTTGTGAACGCTCAGAAAAAGCTTGTAACACAATTACTTGCTGATGCAAAACGGCTTATAGCGGAAGGGAAAAATGAAGAAGGCGGTTTGCTGCTCTTCAGGGCTTTCAAGGGCCTCCCGAAAACAAATGCTCTTATTAAATATTTAAGTGAGGAAGGGAACAGGTCGCTACTGCTTAAGACTGAGAATTTTTATATGCAGAACAATAATAAGGAGATGCCCAAGGTAACTGACGAGCTCTATTTTATTATTGATGAAAAAGCAAATTCAATAGAACTGACCGATAAAGGCCTTGACCTTATTTCAACATCAGTTGAAGACAGCAGTTTTTTCATCCTTCCTGATGTGGGTTCAAAAATTGCTGATCTTGAGCGTTCAGGAATGAATGAAAAAGAAAAGCTTAAGATTAAGGATGAACTGCTGCAGGATTATTCAGTCAAATCGGAGAGGGTCCATACAATGACTCAGCTTCTCAAAGCATGGACACTATTTGATAAAGATACAGAATATGTAGTGATTGATAACAAGGTTAAGATCGTCGACGAACAGACAGGTCGTATCCTTGAAGGACGCAGATATTCAGATGGCTTGCATCAGGCTATTGAAGCAAAGGAGAATGTCAAGGTTGAAGCAGCAACACAGACTTATGCCACAATCACACTTCAGAATTATTTCAGGATGTATCATAAGCTTGCCGGTATGACTGGAACAGCAGAGACTGAGGCAGGTGAATTCTGGAATATTTATAAACTTGACGTGGTTGTTATACCTACAAACAGGCCAGTTGTGAGGATTGACCGCGAGGACCTTATATATAAAACCAAGCGTGAAAAGTATAATGCTGTTATAGATGAGATTTCTGAAATGTACCGCCTGGGCAGGCCTGTACTTGTAGGAACAACCTCGGTGGAAATTTCCGAACTGCTCAGCAGAATGCTTAAGATGAAAGGACTGAAGCATAATGTGCTGAATGCTAAACTGCATCAGAGGGAAGCAGAGATAGTTGCTGAAGCCGGTAAGGCTGGGACAATTACAATTGCAACAAATATGGCCGGTAGGGGTACCGATATAAAGCTTACTGAAGAAGTCAAGAAGGCAGGCGGACTTGCCATTATAGGAACTGAGCGGCATGAATCACGAAGGGTTGACAGGCAGTTGCGGGGAAGATCTGGACGTCAGGGTGATCCCGGATCATCACAATTCTTCGTTTCACTGGAAGATGAACTGATGAGGCTTTTTGGTTCAGAAAGGATTGCAGGCATTATGGATAAGCTGGGTCTGAAAGATGGTGAAATGATCCAGCATCCCATGATTACCAAATCAATTGAACGTGCACAGAAAAAAGTAGAGGAAAACAACTTTGGTATCAGGAAACGTCTTCTCGAATATGATGACGTAATGAACTCGCAACGTGAGGTCATATACAGTAAAAGAAGACATGCCCTGCTGGGTGAGAGGCTCAGTGTTGACATAGCGAACATGATGTATGACGTTACCGAAAATATCGTCGATACATATCATCAGGCGGGAGATTTTGAAGGTTTCGACTTCGATCTAATAAGGTCATTCTCAATGGATTCACCTGTTAAGGAGAATGATTTCCGGAAAATGAATACAGCCGATATAACCAACCAGGTATATGAAAAGGTGCTTGATACATATAAGAGGAAGGTCGAATCAGTAGCAGCCCAGGCTTATCCTGTGTTAAAAGATGTTTATGAAAGGATGTCGCACCAGTATGAAAATGTAGTTGTTCCAATAACCGATGGTGTAAAAGTATTTCAGGTTATAACAAATCTGAAGGCTACTGCAGAATCAGAAGGCCGTGAATTGTCAAGATCGTACGAAAAAACAGCAGTTCTTGCCACAATAGATGACGCGTGGAAAGAACATCTCAGGGAGATGGACGACCTGAAACAATCTGTTCAGAATGCGACTTACGAACAGAAAGATCCTTTGCTTATCTATAAATTCGAATCCTTCGACCTGTTCAAAACAATGCTGACCAAAGTGAATAAGGATGTTGTAAGCATATTGATGAAAGGACATATTCCAACCCAGGATCCTGATCAGGTGCGCGAGGCTCAGAGAAGGAGACAGGTAGATATGAGCAATTTGCGGGCTTCGAAAAGCGATTTCTCACAATACAGCAGCACAGGCGGAGGCAGTCCTGAAAGAAATCAGAAAACTGAACCGGTAAGGGTTGAAAAGAAAGTAGGAAGAAATGATCCTTGTCCCTGCGGAAGCGGTAAAAAATATAAACAGTGTCATGGAGCCCAGCAGCAGGCTGGCAGTCCTGCCTGAGTGTAACTATTATTTGCGTGCTTCCTCAACAGCTTTTTGTATTCTTGTAAAAACCTGCCTGCTTACCGGAACAAGAGGCAGACGTAGAGTGTTATTGCACAGATTCATGAGATTAAGCATGGCCTTAACACCGGCTGGATTCCCTTCAACGAACAGTAGTTCAGTCATTTCAATAAATCTGAACTGAATCTCCCTGGCAGTTTTGAAGTTCCCTTTTAATGCATTTGACACTATTTCACTGCATTCTGAAGGAAAAGCATTCCCGAGTACCGAGATCACACCTGAACCTCCTGCAGCAATTATTGGAATTGTAAGCATATCATCTCCTGATATAACACTGAAATTCTCAGGTTTGCCTTTTATGATTTTCATTATTTGTGTCATATCGCCAGAGGCCTCTTTAACAGCAATAATATTCTCACATTCATGAGCAAGTTCCAGACAGGTATCTGCTGATATATTACAGGCTGTCCGGCCCGGAACATTGTAAATTATCACAGGAACAGGGCTGCAATTGGCAATAGCCTTGAAATGCTGGAACAAACCTCTCTGGCTTGGTTTGTTGTAATAGGGTGCAACTGAAAGAATGCCGTCAACTCCTTCAAAACTGGTGTGTTTTATTGAATTTATGATTTCCTGCGTGTTATTGCCACCTATGCCAGCCACAACAGGAATCCTGCCGTCTACAGCTTCAACTATATATGAAATGATTGCCTTCTTCTCTTCTTTTGCAATTGTAACTGATTCTCCTGTGGTCCCAAGAGCGACAATATAATTCACACCGCCGTCAATAATGTGTTTTATGACCCGTCCCAGTGCAGCAAAATCAATACTCAGGTCATTTTTGAATGGTGTTACAATTGCAACTCCTGTTCCTTTAAATCTTTTCATTTCTCTTAAGTTAAATCAATTACTTTATGATTTATGCATTTATCATTTCAAGGTACTGCACTGTCTGCTTCAGATATTCTTCTGCATTAACAGGCTTCTTCAGTTCCATCATAAGATCAAAAGGAGAGATGCCTGTTCCTTCCTCAAGGATACCCACCTTAAAAGATGCATTTGACAGAATTGTAATATATCTGAGGGTAAATATTCCGTCACTGTTTATTTCAATCAAAACATCAAATTTCTTATCTGCAAATAATTGAGATTCATTTGTTTGAGGTATATAAAAGAAGTTGATGTCAGTTTTCTTCAGAATAGTGAGGTACCTCAATGCAGTGTACTGGTCAGGCAGGTTTTTATTATTAAAGTAGCCAATAACAGAGACATCTATGTTCTTTTCAAGCATTTTCTGATGAAACCTTGCTATAGTTTGAAATTCTTCCTGTCTTGATGCATCCCAAACAATTCCTATGCTTTTCACATTCCTGAAATTATTATAAAGCATCTTCCTGTTAGTTTTTGATGCCCTTTTTTTCAGGATTGCATTTCCAAATTTCTGACGGCTGTTTTTAAACAATTCCATACTGCAAACCTAATTTATTTATTAAAACAAATGCAATAAAAATTAATATTCTCCTATTATTTTAAGGAATTCATTTTCATTCATCAAGAGAATACCCAGTTTTTCAGCTTTTTCAAGTTTTGATTGTCCCATGTTTTCTCCCGCAAGTATAAATGATGTATTTCCTGAGACTGAGGATCCGTTTTTTCCACCATGCTTCTCAATAAGTTCTTTGTATTCATCCCTGCTATGGCGGCTGAAAGTGCCGGATATGACTATAGTCTTTCCTGCAAGCTTATCGCTGAGCGAGTCTTCTGTCCTGGTCTGGCAGAATATCAATCCTTTGTTTTTCAACCTGTTTATCAATTCAATATTTTCCTTATCAGAAAAGTATGCGATAATGCCTGAAGCTATTTTTGGTCCTATTTCATTGATAGCTGTGAGTTCTTCGTGTGTAGCTGCCATTAATGAATCTATATCTCTGAAACTTGCCGCAAGGGTCTTCGCAACTGTTTCTCCAACATGCCTGATTCCTAATGCGTAAAGCACCCTTGGATAGGGAGTTGCAATTGATGCCTCTATGCTCTTTATTATATTTGCAGCAGATTTTTCGCCCATCCTTTCAAGTGGAATCAGGTCACCTGCTTTAAGGTCATAAAGGTCGGCAAAATTTCTGATCAGGTTTTTCGAAAAGAGCAGATCGGTTGTTTCTTCACCCAGACCATCTATATCCATAGCCTTTCTGCTGACAAAATGCTCAATGCGACCCTTGAGCTGTGGTGGACAGTGCAAATAATTCGGACAGAAATGGTTGGCTTCACCCTCATTCCTCGTTAGTAAAGTACCGCACTCCGGACAGTTTGTAATGAATTCGATTTTTTTCTTTTCGATGTTCCTGTACGAATGATCAACACCAACTATTTTTGGAATAATCTCACCGCCTTTTTCGACATAAACCATATCTCCGTTATGGAGATCAAGAAGTTCTATCTGGTCTGCATTATGAAGCGATGCTCTTCTTACTGTAGATCCTGAAAGCAGCACAGGTTCAAGGTTTGCAACAGGTGTAATATTACCTGTTCGTCCAACCTGATAGGATACAGAAAGAAGTTTTGTCAGCGCCTGCTCCGCCTTATATTTGTAGGCTATTGCCCACCGTGGTGATTTTGCCGTATACCCGAGTTCTTCTCTTGTTGCCAGATCATTTACTTTTATAACAACACCGTCAGTGTCAAAGGGCAGGCTGAAGCGTTTTTTATCCCATTCTTTGATGTAACTGATCACTTCATCGATCGATCTGCATAACCTTATGCTGTCATGAATCTGAAAGCCCCATAGTTGTGCAGCCATCAGACTTTCAAAATGATTACTGTAGGGCAGGGAGTCTGCGAGGACAGAATAGATCATGCAGTCAAGATTTCTGGAGGCAACTATCCTGTGATCAAGGAGTTTCAGAGTGCCGGCTGCTGCGTTTCTTGGATTTGCAAAGGGAGCCTGGCTCTCTTTTTCCCTTACAGCGTTAAGAGAATCAAATACTGGTCTGGGCATCAGTATTTCCCCTCTTATTGTAAATTCTTCCGGTACAGGTACTGCAATTCTATGAGGAAGGCTTTTTATAGTCTTCACATTTAGAGTTACATCATCACCTCTGACGCCGTCACCTCTTGTAATTGCCCTGAACAGTTTTCCCTTGCTGTAAATTATACTGATTGAAGCTCCGTCAAATTTAAGTTCGCATGTGTACTCAATTT
>CAZEYY010000014.1:0-29807 GCA_964516485.1 uncultured Rikenellaceae bacterium | reverse complement strand
TAAATTATACTGATTGAAGCTCCGTCAAATTTAAGTTCGCATGTGTACTCAATTTCTTTGCTTGTCCCTTTTCTTGCACGCACATCAAATTCCTTCACTTCCTCCTCGCTGTAAGTGTTTCCAAGCGACAGCATGGGGTAGGCATGATCATACTGGGCAAATTCTTTTATAATATCACTTCCCACACGGTTCGTAGGAGAATTGTCATTCTTAAATTCAGGGAACTTTTTTTCTAAAGTTTCCAGTTCATTGAGAAGCAGATCATATTCAAAATCTGATATAATCGGATTATTATCAACATAATATCTTCTGTTATGTTCCTCGATTTCCTTTCTGAGCAATTCTATCCTCTCTCCGGCCTCTGTTGGTTTCATTTAATTGTTACTTTTTTCTTTATCTGTTATCCTTACTGCCATATTCCTTCAACAGATCCGGAGCATTTCGGACATTTTTTGTTTTTTATTGAATTTGAGGTAACCCTGAATCCCTGTCTTCCAACAAGCAGTGTATTACAATCAGGGCAATAAGTATTTGCCAATTCATCACCTGGTACATTGCCCGTGTATACAAAAAGCATCCCTTCCTCTTTTGCAACTTTAGCAGCCTTGTTTAACAGTTCGACAGGGGTGGGAGGGAGTTGTTCAAGTTTATGCATTGGATAGAAACGGCTGAGATGGAGCGGCGTCTTGTTAAATCCATTATCATTCAGCCATTTGCACATTTTTCTGATTTCATTAAGATCATCACTCCATCGTGGTATTACAAGGTTTGTGATCTCAAGCCACACTCCGGAATCGCGGTATACTTTAAGAGAATCAAGCACAGGCTGAAGCTTGCCACCTGTAAGCTTCAGATATATACCTTCTGAAAATCCCTTGAGATCAATATTCACAGCATCGATGAAGGCAACCAGTTTCTTTTGGGGCTCAGGATTAATGTAGCCATTTGATTTAATTATGTTTTTTACACCTTCCCTTCTCGCTATTTGCGCTGTTTCATATACATACTCATAAAAAGTTACAGGTTCTGAGTAGGTGTAGGCGATTGATTTACAGTTATTCCTGATACAATCTGCTACTACTTCCGAAGGTGGAAGTTCGTAATTGCGTGTCTTGTCAGGACTAGTCTGTGAAATTGTCCAGTTCTGGCAGTTCAGGCAAGCAAGGTTACATCCTGCAGTGGCAATTGAATATGCTTTTGAACCCGGGAAAAAATGAAAAAGCGGCTTCTTTTCCACGGGATCAATGTTTACTGAACATGGATTTCCATAAGCCATTGTATACAACTTTGAATTGTAAACAATACGGTTTCTGCATCTGCTTGTCTCACCTTCAGCGAGTATACACTCATTGGGACAGATCCTGCACATGATTCCTCGGGCAGTCTCTTCCTGGTACATTGCAATCCTTTTGAGTTTACTCTTTTGTGAATCAGCTGAATCAGAAAGCATCTTGCTGCATGGATAGCACAGCACACCTGCTGAGATGGCAGCCGATCTTTTTAAGAAATCCCTCTTTGATATCTTAAGGTTTGTGCTTTCCATTTGCTGTAAATAAACCTCTTCAAAATAACATAAAACTACTGCTTGTTTGTGATTGCTCCAAAAAGAAATCCTGTAAAAACCATTATTCCAAGGAAAATAACTGTAACGGTTAGTCCCAGAATGGGGATTGTAAAAACTGATACAATCATAAATCCTAAAGCCGATCCGGTCAGATCTGATGTGTAAACATTTGATACTTCATTGGCAGAATCAGAGCTGAGCCATCTGAAAATGCTTCCCGTTATGAACGAAGGCACAAAAGACAGGAGTATTATGAGTGATACTGCAATAAATTTTACTGATACAGCTGCCAGATAAGAATAAAAAAGACCTGTCAGCAGATAAAATACTGCAAGGATCAAAGCCCTGTATCTGAAGGAAATTTTTTGCAGAAGCTTGTAATCCCTTGCGGAACCAACAGCCAAACCTGCCATTAATCCTGAGAGAACAAGACCTGTCATCTGGTACATGTTCCCGGCAGTAAACTGAAGCGTCAGCAGGGCAATAATCTCAAAGCCTGCCAGGGCTGCTGCACTGAGGTACATTGTAATGTTTTTTTTTGCAGCTGCAATGCCGGGAAGTGCGAATAAGGCCGTAAGAAGAATTATTACAGGTACCTTCTCACCTGCAGTCCTGCTTAAATGATATTGCTGAAAATAATTGTAAGCCAGGGGAAAAGAGGAGGTATTCAGCTTTTGTGACCTGTCTATCTGATTCATTATCTCAGCTGATCGTCTTTCCATGATATCATCTTCAAGATAGTCTGAATTTACATACAGGTTTTTAATCTTTTTCTGTTCAGCAAGAGCACAAAAATCAAGTGAGAGTTCATTGTCTGAAGCGGCAATGTAAGTTTTGTTGCCAGGCACAATTACAACATTTTTAAATACACTGCTCAAAGTATTGAAGACTGAAGAATTTAATTTCAGAGATTCATCATTCAGATAATTGTCACCTGGTCCGGTTGAACAAATGAAGACTCCTCCCTTGTCAAGCTTATTATGGATCTGCTGAATGAACTCTTGTGTATAATATCTGTTCAGCAGGAGTGTCGACGGAGGTGGAATAAGCATTATTATTATATCTCCTGTCCAGTCGCTTTTTTTTATGAAACTATAGGCATCTGCATTCGAGATCGAAACCTTGTCTCTAAGGCTGTCGGCAATTTGAGTTTGTGCCAGGACAGGATCTCTTTCAACAAAAATAAGCTCCTTAACCTGATATTTTAATATTTCATGAAGATGAGGCAAAAGTGAGCCAGACAACAACATTACCTTCTGTGGATTTTTATGCTGAAGCATTGCATAATGAATGTCTTCCTCTCTTTCAATTACGTCATTTGTGTTAAACAGCAGCCTCTGATTATAGAAGATACTTCGCTCGCCGTTGTATTCACCTATAGCCAGGTTTCCGTATGGCGTATCCCTGTTTTCTGTGATATTTAATCCTTTCATCAGCGCCTGCCGGAAAATTACATCAGGTTCAGTAACAATAATAAAGACAATAGCAGCGGCAAATGTCAGCTTATAGATAAGTTTATGTGCCTTGACCTGTATGAAAAAAGCAAGTAAAACAAAGGCTGAGTAGAGAAGTGCAATAAGAAAATATAGCTTATAAGTGCCTGTTCCTCCGGCTATAAGTATTGAAACAATTATTCCGGCAATTATTCCCCCGGTTGTTTCTGAAGCAAACGATCTGCCGGGTTTTGTTCCGCTTTGAGTGAGTGCAATATTGGTAATTTTCACAAAGATGAAACCCGACACGATGCAGAAGGGTGAGAGTACTGCAATAATAAAGAACAAGCTTTTTAATACTGAAGGCGTTTCACCCGGAACCAGTATAAGATTTGAAAAAAGCACAAGAACTGCAGGTGTCAGCAACAAAGTTATTGCAAACAGAAGATTAAGCCTGTCAGGATCTGATGTTCCTGACTTGCCTGCAAGAAAGGATCCGGCTGCAGAGCTTATGAGCCATATTCCAAGATAAGTACCGGCTATAAGTTCATAACCGCCTGAAATATTGAGCATTTCTCTTAGCAGCAGGAATTGCGCAGATGAGCTGACAAATCCAATAATAAACAGGTTTATGCCTGTATCCAGCTTATCTTCAGGTTCCAAGTCGTTATAGCTGGTAGGATTATGCATGCTTATTTTCGCTTCTCTTCCAGGACAACTCCCTCATATATATACAATTCGGCATTCTTCCATCCATCCCATCCGATACCTGCCTTATCTCTTGATGTATATCCAAGGAACTGTTCAACATTCCATCCCTGTTCAATTGCAACCTGTGGTAACATAGTGCCGGCTCTGAAATCCTTCTTTATATATATTCCATGCTTACCCAGGACAATTTCATCAGGAGATTTAATCCTTTGCATTGGCCCCAGAACAGTTATTTCTATTGTTGTTTCAGGATATTCATGCTTTGTCAGAGGTGGAAACCGGGGATCATCGAATGCTGAAGATAAGGCAGATGCTTTAAGAACTTTATACAAAGGATCAGAGGATACGAATCGTCCTATGCAACCTCTCAGGTTTCCATCGATCTTCAAAGTTACAAATGCACCATAATTCATTTTGAGTTTATCAGGAACCTTGTCAGGATCTTTTTCAGGAATATTTTCTCCGTCCAGACTTGCGTTTATAGCCGCCCTGGCTATGTCAAACAGAATTCTCTTATCGTTTTCACTGAATGAAAGACTTTTGTCATCCTCTTTTTCTTTCCTGGTGTTTACAAGAGCTATTGCATTGTATCCAACCACCCTGTCCTTATCACCATATTCACTGTCTCCTGAATTGCAATAGTCTAGCTTAATGTATTTAAGGTCTTTGTCATGCTGAGACATATACAGGAGAGTTAGTCCGGATGTCCAGCCGCACATGCTGGTAGCAAGACCATCGATATGCCGTGATGAGTTTTTTTCAATGGCATCCAGAAATTTTCCCGGATCACCTGTAATAATCCCTGTTGCAGTTGCACCGTCAGCGCTTAACGCATCATTGTACGAAGGATAATGAGAAAAATCGCTGCTGACAACAAAAAGATTATCTTCATTGAACCATGGCCTGAGGGCTTCTGCAATCTGTTTAAGAGTTGATTGCCTGTCAGTTCCGATTATGATTGGTACTATTGACTGTTGCTCTTTGAAATAGTACTGAATAAAGGGTACCTGAACCTCAATTGAATGTTCCTGCAGATGCGATGCTATGGGAAAATCAAATACCTTGTTTTCATTTTTTAGTTTATTAGCTATTTCCCTGTTGACTTTAATTTTTCCAAGTGGAGTGATATAATCTCCGGTATTATATGCAGAAGCTCCGTCAAATGCCATTACATGACTGGATCCGATAATAAATATATTGCTGAATTTTTTGTTTTTGGGTACCGCAGAGAATGCAGAAGCAGCAATACTGCCTGAAAACACATAACCGGCATGAGGAGATATAAGTGCTCTTACGTCCATGTTCTCTTTAGGCTTTTTGCAGGCTATAAAAAGTTTCTCAAGGTCTTTGGCAAGAGTTTCCTTATTTGACGAATAGAACCGTCCCGCGGCTACCGGTTGCCTGTCGACTGTTTTGCTTTGTGAATAATTGTCCATGATGGTTGATATTAAAAGCAATATGACAAAACCTGTTCTCATGACAGAGTAATTGAATTGACAGAATAAAGTTAGGTCAAAAAATCGAGGTAAAGCAAAGGAAAATGATGAGAAAAGGAAGGTCTCAGATCAGTACAATTGACTCCTTGAGAATCTGCCCGTTTGGATCAGTTCCGTAAATTTTTATACCAATGCTTATTGTAGGATTTCCAATAATGTCAATTATAGGGCTAAGGGCATCTTTTATATCGTCTGAATCCATATTGTTGAACTCGTCAATATTGAAATACAGATGTATCAGAAGTGTGTTCTCAGCACCATTTATTGAACTCAGGGCTTTTACTATTTTGGCAAGCCAGATTGAGGAAGCAGTGTTAAAATATTCAAGATTCAGCCTTAGGTTTGTAACCTGCCTTGGAGCCTGTGCATACTCATGTATCCATTTAAGAACACTGTCGTACAGTTCTGCAGCATTTTCCGGAATAGACCTTCCAGAAAAGATTAACTCTCCGTTGACATGATTCAGGTCAATTTGCGGAGTTTTTACTGTAGGTTCTATGAAGAGATTCTTAAAATCCACTTTTTTGAGTTCTGTTCCCCTGAGGAAGTTTATATAAAATATCCGAAATAAAAATATATTTTCTTTTCAACCTGATGCAATACCTTTATCAAAAAGAATTAGTCAATTGTCAAATATTTTTGTCATTTAACATAAGTTCCGGGTCTTTTCTGATTTCCTGTCGTCCTAAATTGCAAGTCTGTTGTTGTAAACCAAGAGTTTAAAATGTTATCTTTGGAGCCTGATTTTTTTAACTGACATGGAATTAATTTTAAGGGACAGAATTAAGGAAGCTCTTAAGAATCTGTACAATTGTGATGTAAGTGAGGAGCTGATACAGGTTCAGGAAACACGTAAGGATTTCAAAGGAGACTTCACACTCGTAGTCTTTCCGCTGCTTCGGTTTTCGAAGAATACGCCTGAATCAACAGCCGAAAGTATTGGTAAATACCTTGTTGAAAATTTTGATGAAATATCACGGTACAATGTTATCAAAGGCTTTCTGAATCTTGAAGTATCTGCAGGATGGTGGCTTGATTTTTTTATCAGATCTGCTTCTGCCAGCCAATTATTGAGCACTTGCAAAGTAGCAGCACCGGAAACGATACTTGTGGAGTATTCTTCACCTAACACAAATAAGCCCCTGCACCTGGGGCATATAAGAAACAACCTGCTTGGCTTTTCAATATTCCGGATCTTAAGCACCTGTGGACATAATGTAATCAAAACTAACATTGTGAACGACAGGGGAATTCATATCTGCAAATCGATGATTGCCTGGCAGAAATTCGGAAATGGCGAAACTCCGGAATCAAGCGGACTTAAAGGCGATCACCTTGTTGGAAAATACTATGTTATTTTCGACAGGGAATATAAGTCTCAGATAGAAGGACTGATAAGTTCAGGTATCGACGAAAATGAGGCTAAAAACTCTGCACCGCTTATGAAGGAAGCGCGTGAAATGCTTCTTAAATGGGAGGCAGGAGACAAGGAGGTAATAGGGTTGTGGAAGCTGATGAATTCATGGGTATATGCCGGTTTTGATGAAACCTATTTAAGACTTGGTGTTGATTTTGATAAAATATACTATGAATCAGAAACATACAAGCATGGCAAAAAAATAGTTCAGGATGCTCTTGAAAGGAAAATTCTGTATCAGAACCCCGATTCCTCAATATGGGCCGATATGACCGATGTGGGGCTTGATCAGAAATTGCTTTTGAGATCTGACGGGACAGCAGTTTACATGACTCAGGATCTGGGCACTGCAGTTGATCGTTATAATGAATATAAGTTTAACAGGAATTTATATGTTGTTGGTAATGAGCAGAATTACCACTTCCATGTTCTGAAAGCCCTTCTTAAGAAAATGGGTTATGCCTGGAGTGATGGTTTGTTCCACTTCTCCTATGGCATGGTCGAACTGCCTGAAGGCAAAATGAAATCAAGAGAGGGCACTGTTGTTGATGCTGATGACCTTATTGATGAAATGATTGCTACTGCAAGGGAAGTTTCTCTTGAACTTGGAAAACTCTCTGAATTCTCGGAGGATGAAAAAGACGAGATCTTCAGAATTATAGGCCTTGGAGCGCTTAAATACTTTATCCTGAAGGTTGATCCAAAGAAAAACATGACATTCAATCCTTCAGAATCAATTGATTTTAATGGCAATACAGGACCTTTTATTCAATATACGTACGCGAGGATCAAATCTGTTTTCAGAAAGGCTGAGGCAAATGGTATTGCAGAGAATATAAGCATTATGAGCAGTGCGAAGATGGGAGAGAAGGAAGCTGATCTTATCAAGTTGTTCAGAAAGTACCCCGAAGCTGTAAATGCTGCAGCTGCCGGATATTCACCAGCGCTGATAGCCAACTATTGCTATGAACTGGCAAGAGAATTCAACCAGTTTTATCACGATTTCAGCATACTTGGTGAAACAGATCCCTCCCAGCGCAACCTCAGGCTTGCTTTATCAAGAGTTACAAGTGAGATCCTCTATTCAGGGATGTGGATGCTTGGTATTGAGATGCCTGAAAGGATGTAGAGATTATTAATTTATAAAATATTTTTTCCGGATTATGTTCGAAAATTTGAGTGACCGCCTGGAGAAGTCCTTCAGAATGTTGAAGGGGCAGGGAAGAATTACAGAAATAAATATAGCTGAAACTCTTAAGGAGGTAAGAAGAGCGCTGCTGGACGCTGATGTGAACTTCAAAATTGCCAAGCAGTTTACTGATACTGTTAAACAAAAGGCTCTTGGACAGGAAGTTCTGAAGTCATTGAATCCTTCACAGATGATGATCAAGATAGTTCATGACGAACTGGTCGATCTGATGGGAGGCGATAAGACTGATATCAATATCAAAATAAATCCCTCTGTAATTCTAATTGCCGGTTTGCAGGGTTCTGGTAAAACAACTTTCAGTGGGAAACTGTCAAAGTGGGTAAAGACAAAGAGAAGCAAGAATCCTTTGCTGGTAGCCTGTGACGTTTACAGACCTGCAGCTATTGAACAGCTGAAAGTTATCGGTACCCAGGTTGAAGTTCCCGTTTATACGGAACCGGGAAATATGGATCCTGTGGCTATTGCAAAAAATGCAATACGGGAAGCCAAAAAAAATGGTAATGATGTTGTGATAATAGATACTGCCGGTCGTCTGGCTATTGATGAGCAGATGATGAACGAGATCTCGGCAGTGAAATCGGCTGTAAATCCGGGTGAGATACTTTTTGTTGTAGACTCAATGACAGGGCAGGATGCGGTCAATACAGCAAAAGAGTTTAACGACAGGCTTGATTTTGACGGTGTTGTGCTGACCAAGCTTGACGGAGATACAAGAGGTGGTGCAGCTCTTTCAATAAAGTCGGTTGTTAACAAGCCTATCAAATTTGTCAGCTCGGGTGAGAAAATGGATGCCCTCGATATCTTCTACCCTTCAAGGATGGCTGACAGGATTCTGGGTATGGGTGACATTGTTTCTCTTGTTGAAAAGGCACAGGAACAATATGATGCAGAGGAAGCAAGGAAGCTTCAGAAAAAAATTGCAAAAGACCAGTTCGATTTTGATGATTTTATCAGCCAGATACAACAGATCAAAAAAATGGGTAATGTGAAGGATCTTATGGCTATGATACCTGGTGTCGGTAAAGCAGTCAAGGACCTTGACATTGACGACAATGCATTTAAGGGAATCGAAGCAATAATCCGGAGTATGACTCCTGAGGAGCGCAGCAATCCTGTAGTTCTGAACGGAAGCCGTCGTAAACGAATAGCTTTGGGCAGTGGCACATCTGTACAGGAAGTAAATAAGCTGCTCAAGCAGTTCGATGAAACAAAACGGATGATGAAAATGATGACCAAAGGAGGAAATATGGCCAGACTGGCTGGTCGCAAATAAAAAATCTGATGTATACAATCATTGACGGAAGAAAGGTCTCTGCAGAGATTAAACAGGAAATCGGAGCTGAGGTAAATGAACTGATAAGAAAGGGAAAAAAAGTACCTCATCTGGCAGCTGTTCTCGTCGGAAATGATGGCTCCAGTGTAACCTATGTCAACAATAAGGTAAAGGATTGTGCTGAAGTGGGATTCAAATCAACCCTGTTAAGGTATGACAACAATATTACAGAAGCTTTTCTTCTTGAAAGGATTGCAGCACTGAATGCCGACAGCGATGTTGATGGTTTTATTGTGCAGCTTCCGCTGCCAAGACATATATCTGAAAATAAGGTAATTGAATCAATCGATCCGGCTAAGGATGCTGATGGTTTTCATCCCGAAAATATTGGCAGGATGATGATCGGACTTCCCGGATATCTTCCTGCAACTCCTTATGGTATCATTGAACTTATAAAACGATATGGCATTCAGACTGCAGGTAAGAACTGTGCTGTTATAGGAAGAAGCAATATTGTCGGAAGGCCTGTAAGCATTCTTATGTCACAAAAGGGAATGGATGCGACTGTCACTCTTCTTCACAGCAAAACAAGAAATATAAAGGATATTGTTAGGGAGGCTGATATTATTATTGCAGCAATCGGATCACCGGGATTTGTTACAGCTGATATGGTCAGGGAAGGAGCAGTTGTGATTGATGTTGGAACAACAAGGGTTCCGGCGCCAGGTACAAAATCAGGCTTCAGGCTTACCGGTGATGTGGATTTTGATAATGTTGCTCCAAAGTGTTCATTTATAACCCCTGTTCCAGGTGGAGTAGGCCCGATGACAAGAGTTTCACTGCTGAGGAACACATTGATGGCCGTAAAGCTTACTTAGGCAGTTCTATTCCTTTAAGGTAAAGATCAAAACCTCCTTTGCCTCCGGGCCTGTTTGAGGAAAAAATCAGGTATGCATTTGAAAAATCCTGTACTGAACCCAGCACAGGCCTGAATTCGTCTGAAGAGGTATTAATGCCTGGGCCAAAATTCACCGGAGAACTCCATTTTTTATTTTTAAGCACTGAGTAATAAAGATCATAGCCCCCGAGTCCGCCGACTCTGTCAGAGGCAAAGACAATTACATTTTTATGGAAGAAGGGGCACTTGTCATTCCCCTCACTGTTAAATACATCCTGAATAATTGATTCTTTAATAGTTTTGCCGAACTGCTCACTTAACGACTTGTCATTGTTCAGCGTATCAAGATAGATATCAAAATTGCCACTTCTGTCTGAACAGAAATAAACGCTGTCCTGGTCAGTATCTAAGCAGAAATAGGCTTCATCAGAAGTGGTATTGAATAAATTAATCGGGAAAGGTCCGCTTATCTCAGGTACTGAGGTACCCTGAACTGGTGCATTCCTGAGATATTTAAAGTCAAGTTTGCCATCGGCATCTTCTGTTGAAAGAATGAGATACTCAAAACCATCTGCAGTGCTGAAAAACCTGTAAGGGCCGAAATCATTTTTTGTTGTAGCTGCCTTTGAAATAAGACCTGCTATGAAACCGTCATTTGTAATTTCTGCTGTCAGTACACATTTTCCTGTTGTCTGGTTAAAGTTGTAATTTATCTTTCCCTGTTCAATATCAAACTGACCACCTGTGCTTTTCCTGTTACTCGAAAAGACAACAGAAAAAGCATCACTAATTTCATAGACTGTTGTATTATAATCATCGTAAGCAGAATTGATGCCTGTCATGTTTATGATACTATCGGGGAAAGTACCATACTGAAAATTAATCGGATTATCATCTTTCTTGCATGATAAGGCAAATGTAATCATCAGGCCTGTGGTCAATAATATACGGAGAATTCTAGTGTAAACAGCTGTCATTTTGAACAATTTGAGGGCATAATCACAAATATACCAATAATAACTAAAACGAAAAACCGGGTAGGGGCCCGGTTTTTCACAAGTAGAATTTAGGTTAATTCTAGGGTAATTATGGTGTTTAGGGTTTATTACGTTAATTACAACAATATGATGCTAATTTGCCTGCTGAGGTTGCGTAATATCTGAAAAAAATGCAAAATATTTAAACAATGTCTTCTATTGGTCATTAAAACAGCTACTTACAAAGACAAATTATTGTTAATAACTGAAAAAATGTGAATGTAACGCTAATTAAAATAGTATTATTTTTGTAAAGTATATTATACTGGGATGGAAGAAGACAGATTCGGTTTTTCATTTGAGGAAGAGATTAAGCAAACAGTCCAGAAATTCGAGCGCATGAAAAAAAACAATGAACGTTGTTTTTTTGATGTAATAGAGTTCGAAACAATAATTGACTACTATATCGAAAGCAATAATTCGGCTAAAGCATTTGAAGCGGCAGCTCTGGCAAGTGAACAACATCCACATTCAGTATCCATTCAACTCAGGAAAGCAAAGGTACTACTCGACAAAGGCAGAGCAGTAGAGGCTCTCCGCCTGCTTAAAAAGCTTGAGAGCATTGAACCCGGAAATCATGAGCTTTTTATTGCAAAAGGGACTGCATACGGTATTCTTGGAGATATCCAGGGTGCAAAGAAGATGTTCGACCAGGCTCTGACACTTGATACAGATGATATTGAAAATGTTCTTTTCACGATTACTTCTGTTCTGCAGAACCTCAATTATTATGAGCAGATGATCCCTTACATGCTCAGGCTTATAGAGCTTGAACCTGATTTTAAGGCTCATCTGTATGATCTTGCTTATGCCTACGAAAAAATAGAGGATTTTGACAACAGTATACGCTGTTACCTAAAATATCTTGAGGAGGAGCCATATTCTGACAGTGCATGGTACAATCTGGGGATAATTTACAACAAGCTTGATATGCATGAACAGGCAATGGAGGCTTATGATTATGCACTTGCAATAAACTCTGAGAATACTTTTGCCTTGTTTAATAAGGGTAATATCCTGAGCAATATTGAGAAATATACAGAAGCAATTCCTGTATATCATGAGTATCTCGAGAATGAGCAGGACAGCTTTGAAGCCATGACCTATCTTGCTGATTGTTATGAAAAAACAAATAACCTGAAGCTTGCCCGAAAATACTATCAGGAGGCTATTGAACTGGCACCCGATTTTGCTGATCCTTGGTTTGGTCTTGGTGTAATTGCACTAAATTCAGGAAATATTGAAGACAGCCTTCTTTATTTCAGAAAGGCTGTCAGGCTTGATGATGAGAATCCTGAGTTCTGGTATCTTCTGGGAAAAGCACATATTGCAGGAGGTGAAAAGAAGGCAGCGATGCGTTGTTTCAGGGAAGCTCTCAAGCAAGATGCATACTATAACGAGGTATGGATAGACCTTGGACGTATTGTAATAAATGAAAAACTCGAGGAAAAGGCTCTGCCCTTCCTTGAACTTGCATATAAAGTGACAGGAGATGTACCCGGGATTAACTACCTGCTTTCTGCTTTCTTTCTTTATGCAGGAAATACAGAAAAATCTCTGAAGCATCTGACATCTGCCCTTGCAATAGAAAAAGAGGCATTCAATGATTTCATGGAACTATTCCCCGCTAATCTGTTCACAGAAGATATAAAAAGCTTACTTAAGGAGAATGATATCAGTTAATCATAAACAATCAACACTTAAAGGATGAAAATTTCTCTTCCATACATTCCCGAGCGGCCTGAAAAGCCAAGAAAATCAGGACTTACAATGGTAATGGATAAAGGTTTGAGCATTCGTGAAGCCGAAGATTTCATGTCAGTCGGCAGCGAATACACTGATTTTGTCAAGCTTGGTTTCGGGACTTCAGTAATAACACCGGGATTTGACAGGAAAATTGAAATATATAAGAAATCAGGAACAGTACCATATTTTGGAGGAACCCTCTTTGAAGCATATATTGTCAGGAAAATGTTTCGTGAATATGTTGAACTCCTCGACCGGTATGAACTTGCTCTTGTTGAGGTCTCAGACGGATCGTACGATATAGATCATAATGTAAAGCTTGAATACATAAATAAGCTGTCACAAAAAAGGGTTGTGATCTCCGAAGTAGGTTCCAAAAAGAAGGATGTTGTTTACACGCCCGAACAGTGGGTGTCAATGATGAAATCTGAACTGGAAGCCGGCTCCTCAAAGGTTATTGCCGAGGCAAGGGAATCTGGCACTATTGGCATATATAATGATGACGGCTCAGTTAATAATGAGCTTATTAAAGCCATATCAGAACATGTTAAGCTTGATAATGTTCTCTGGGAAGCACCTTTAAAATCACAACAGGCCTGGTTCATTAAGAACTTCGGCTCAAATGTTAACCTGGGAAACATTGCCCCGAATGAAATTATACCACTCGAAACACTAAGGCTTGGGCTCAGGGGTGATACTTTTTTCCAGTTCCTTCCAGAAGATCTGGTTTAATTTTTAACGCCGATGAGAAAATATGGCCTAATAGGTTATCCGCTCGGTCATTCATTTTCACAGAAGTATTTTAGTGAGAAGTTTATAAAAGAATGGATCACTGACGCAGTTTATGACAACTATCCTCTGAAGGATATCACAGATTTACCTCAGCTAATAAGTGGAAATACCGGGTTATGCGGCTTGAATGTTACAATCCCTCATAAATCTGCAGTAATCAGATATCTCAATGAAATCGACTCCACGGCAGAGGAAATAGGTTCGGTAAATGTTATCAAAATTTCATGGCAGGATGGAAGTCCTTACCTTAAGGGATTTAACAGTGACGTATTTGGCATTGAGGATTCTCTCCGGCCATATCTTAAAATGAATATCAGGCAGGCCTTGGTACTTGGTACCGGTGGTAGTTCAAAATCTGTCTGTTACGTACTTAAAAATAATCATATCAATATTATACAGGTATCAAGGGAAGTTAAATCCGGAGTAATGACTTATAATCAGCTTACAGATGAGATTCTAAGAGAGAGCAGGTTAATAATAAACACCACCCCGCTTGGAATGTACCCGGATATTGAAGGTCGGCCTTCAATAAATTATTCAGCGCTGGGCAAGGACCATATTCTGTTTGATCTTGTTTATAATCCTGAACAGACTTCTTTCCTGAGGCTAGGCTCAGATAATGGTGCAACTACAATAGCCGGGATCAAAATGCTTCATTCGCAGGCAGAAAGAGCCTGGGAAATTTGGAATGATAACAGGTTCTGATTAGTTGTATAAGCTTAACCGTCAAGGCCTTTTCTTGCCCCTTTTCTTCTGACCCAGTAGCGGGGATCGCAATCAGTACATTCCTGATTCCAGTAACCTGGGGTTACAGGAGTCCCTGCAGGAGTCATGAGCTGTCTCTCATAAACTGCAAAAACGGGATTAAAAAGAAGATCGGAAACACCTATTGTATACTTTGGCTCCGCGTCAGGACTTGTGGAAGGTTCCTGCAACTCTATGACATCCAGATTGTTCGATGAAAGAAGGTCTTTGAGAAAAGCAGCCCTATCAAGAGTGATTCCTGATTCAACAATAGTGCATCTGACACCATTGATCTCACTTACAATATGTTTTGCATTATTAATAGCCATAGACTTCAGAATATCAGATACCGTAACTTATATTTCTTATTATTTCGAAAAGTATGCTTGCAAAACCTATTACAAATATACCTGCAACGCATAAACCAAGTCCGAGTTTAGTGTAAAATCCAGAATTAACCTTTTCAATCGGAGTCTCACTTCTTGTAAGGAACATGGCTTTAACAATCAGAAGATAGTAGTAAAGAGATATTATTGTGTTCAAAACAGCTATCAGTACAAGAATGTAGAAACCTTTCTCTGCTGCTGCAGCAAAAAGAAAGAATTTGCCAAAAAAGCCTGCAACAGGTGGGATGCCTGCAAGGGAGAACAATGCCAGGGTCATAATAAGACTCAGTCCGGGATTTGTCTGATAAAGACCATTATAGTCATCTATGTTTTCCTTGTTTGTCGCATTTGAAATAACCAGAACAACCCCGAATGCTCCAAGGTTTGAAAAGATGTATACAAGTATATAATATATTACAGATGCCATTCCGAGCTGGTTCCCGCCAATAAAACCCAGGAGCAAATATCCTGCCTGTGAAATTGAGGAGAATGCAAGGAATCTTTTGAGATTCTGCTGCCTGATTGCAAACAGGTTCCCGACTGTCATTGTCAGAATAGCAGTAACATATACAGCTTTCTGCCATGTTTCAGTTATTACAGGGAAGACAGTAAAAAGTATAATTATGAAAATAAATGCTGCAGCGCCTTTCGAGATAACCGAAAGATATGATGTAACATTTATGGGGGCGCCTTCATAAACGTCAGCTGTCCAAAGGTGAAATGGTACTATCGAGAGTTTGAAAGCCATACCGGTGAAGAAGAAGATAAAGCCCAGAACCTGAAGATTGTTGTTCTGGAACAGATCTGCAACCTCATTGAAATAAAGGGTGCCGGTAGTACCGTATATCATTGATAATCCGTATAACAGAATACCTGATGATAAAGCGGATATCATAATCAGCTTTATTCCGGCTTCTGCTGACTGGTTTTTGTAACGGTCATAAGCAGCAAGCGCAGCAATTGGAATTGTAGCAAGCTCAAGACCGATGTAAAACATCAGGAAATGCCCTGATGAGATCATGAAATTCATCCCGATGACAGTTGATATGAGAAGTATAAAATATTCATGAATTTTATCAGCGTTTTCATCCTTTCTTAGCCAGTCTGCTGACTGAATGAGTATTATAAGCACACCTACATTCAGTATGTTTTTCATTAACAGTTTTCCAGCTGTGGAATTATACATGCCTCCGAACATACTGCCCTCCGGTGAGGGAAGAAATCCTGCAGCTGTTATTACACCGAACAGTATCAGTGTAAAGGTAATTATAGAATGTTTCTTTTTAGGATCCGCGAAGATCTCAGCTATCAGGATAATCAATGTCACTGCTGTAAGGAGCAGTTCGTGACGCATTATCAGAAAATTACTTGAGCTCATTTTTAAACTTTATCCGGAACAGTTATTAATCCATTTAATTAAAACAATCCTGCTGCTAATATCTTATTCACAATAGGCTGAAGACTTTTACCAATCATTGTTGACAACCAGAAGGGCGCAAGTCCTATTCCTGCAACAGAGCCTATTAATGTTATTACAGAGACTTTCTCATACCATTTAGCATCGGTAAGATGTGCGTGATGCTCATCTTTGACTGGTCCAAGAAGGAGAATAGCAACAACTCGCAGAATATATACAGCAGTTATTACAATTGATGAAACAGCTACTATTGTTACCACCCTGTGGAAGGTATCAGTATGCTGGAATGCACCAACAAATATTGTCATTTCTGCAACAAATCCACTAAGGCCGGGAAGTCCGAGTGAGGCAAGACCTGCAATCACGTATGCAACTGACAGAAATGGGATTATCTTCATAAGACCACCCATTTCATTTATTATCCTTGTATGTGTTCTGCCATAAATCATTCCGATAAGAGCAAAGAAAAGGGCTGTCATCAATCCGTGTGAAATCATCTGAATTACAGCGCCATTCAACGCAGTCTGGTTCATCATGAGCACTGCAAAAAGTACAAGTCCGCAGTGACTTACAGAAGAATATGCATTGATATATTTAAGATCTTTCTGGACTATTGCCCCGAAAGCGCCATATACAACGCTTATTGAGGTAAGAATAATGAAAATCCAGTTAAGCTCCCGGGCAGCTTCAGGCATCAGGAAAATTGCAACACGGAATGCACCATATCCTCCCAGTTTCATAAGCACACCGGCATGCAGCATTGATACAGCGGTAGGTGCAGAAGCGTGGCCATCAGGGGACCATGTATGGAATGGAAATAAGGCGCCCAGAATACCGAAACCTATAAAGGTCAGTGGGAAGAATAGTCTCTGAGCTGATACCGGTATTGTAACTTTTGATATTTCAAGAATGTTGAATGTGAATTGCCCGCCGTCAGGTGCAGAATTGAAATATATGCCCAGAAGTCCAAGAAGAATCAGTGCAGAACCTCCCATCAGCATCAGGGTAAGCTTCATTGCTGAATATTCCTTGGGGCCGCTTCCCCAGATACCAATAAGCAGGTACATAGGAATCACGGCCAGCTCATAGAACAGGAACATTGTAAACAGATCTATTGAGATAAAGAATCCAAAGACTCCTGTTGCAAGCAGTATAAGTGAAATAAAGAACTCCTTCGTGAGGAATTCTACTTCCCATGAGGCAAAGATTCCTGCAAACACAACAATTGAGGTCAGGGCAATCATCGCAACCGATATGCCGTCAACACCTATTGCATAATGTATGTTTAAACTCTTAAACCAGAGATAATCCTTAATAAAAAGCATTTCGTCATTAACTCCTGCTTTTCTTGCTGAAAGGTACATGAATACAAGGACTGCAGCCAGTATTAGCTGTATTCCCATACCGATGGCTGCTACAATCCTGACTTGTTTTATGTCCTTAACAAACAGTATCCCTGTGATAGTCAGTACTGGTATTACTACAAATAGCGTTAAAATATCCATATTGTCAATTCTTTACCTTTTTTCTATTTCCATAAATAAACTAACAGCACAACAAGGCTTATTGCACCTGTGATGAAAATGAAGCCGTATTTCTGAAGCTGTCCTGACTGAAATTCCCTTATCCTGAATGAGATAACCTGTGTGACAAAAGCTATGGAATTCATAGTTCCATCCACAATATGCCTGTCAAACCATGCAATAGGAGTGGAGATGTATCTGAATATTATATTTTTTGTAACGAAAATATATACTTCGTCAATATAGAATTTGTTGTAAGCCCATTTGTAGCTGTGTTTAAAAGTTGCCGCAACTTTATCAGGTATTGCTGTTTCCTTCCTGTACATGAGGAAAGCTATACTTATACCCACCAATCCGATTAGAACAGAAGGAATTGCAACCGACATTTCAATATGCGACTCAAAGGCTTTTCCGTCAGAAGTAACAAGTTCATTAAAAGGAATAAAGCCTGCAAATACTGATCCTATTGCAAGAATAATAAGAGGTATCGTCATAGTTGCCGGTGCCTCATGAGGTGTGTGATGATAATGTGTATCTCTTCCCCAGAATATGTTGAAATAAAGTCTGAACATATAGAATGCGGTAAGTCCGGCAACAATATATTCAACTGCAAACAGAAGCTTGTTGTGATGTAAGGCAGCAGTCAGTATTTCATCCTTGCTGAAAAAGCCTGAAAGAGGTGGTATACCGGCTATTGTGAGGCAGGCAATAAGAAATGTAAGATGTGTTACAGGCAGATATTTTCTTAAACCTCCCATATCTGTCATATAATTGCTGTGTACGGCATGTATAATTGCACCGGCACCAAGGAAGAGCAAAGCCTTGAACATGGCATGTGTGAACAGGTGGAACATAGAAGCCATAAAGCCCAGTCCATCATGACCACCATAGCCTGAGACGCCAAGCGCAAGCATCATATAACCGATCTGCGACATTGTTGAATAGGCAAGTACACGCTTAATGTCAGTCTGGGTACAGGCAATAACAGCTGCAAATAATGATGAAAAGGCACCTACATAAGCAACAACATTAAGTGCATCGGGTGCTCCAATGGCATATACTGGGAAAAGCCTTGCCACAAGATAAACTCCTGCAACAACCATTGTTGCCGCGTGGATCAGCGCTGAAACCGGTGTTGGGCCCTCCATTGCATCAGGAAGCCAAATATGGAAGGGAAACATGGCTGATTTTCCTACACCTCCCATGAAAACAAAAATCATTGACCACGTAAGAACAGATAATCCCATAAAGGCAGCACCTCCCGTCTGAGTGATTGCTGGTCCATTGAGACTTGTAAGTGTAACAAAATCAAATGTTTTTGTGTTAAATGAGAGAATAAGGATACCTATCAGGAATCCCATATCGGCAAATCTTGTAACTATGAATGCTTTTTTGGAAGCCCTTACCGCTGATGGTTTTGTATAATAGAAACCGATAAGCAGATATGAAGAAACACCTACAAGCTCCCAAAAAATATACATCTGGAAAATGTTGGTGGCAACCACAAGCCCGAGCATTGAGAAACTGAAAAGTGAAAGGAAGGCAAAGAAGCGCTCAAAACCTTTCTCTCCTTTCATATATCCCAGACTGTATATGTGAACCATAAAGGAAACAGTAGTTACTACAATAAGCATCATGACTGAAATGGGATCGAGAAGAATACCCATGTCAATATGCAGGTTTTCAGTTAGTCTGAGCCAGACTGTGTTGAATGCTATAATCTGCTGATACGTGTCAGCTATTTTTTCCGACCTGAAAAAATACTGGTATGCAGCAAAATAGGAGAGAAATGTAATAATGCCCAGTCCTGCTGTCCCTAACAGCCCTGATAACTTTGCTTTTAACTTATGGCCCGCAAGTCCAAGCAGGAGGAACATAAGGAAAGGCAGTACCAGTATCCAGATTGTGTAGCCGAAATTAATCATCGTAAACTGTCCCTATTTATTTTTTAATAATCAATATTTCATTTCATTAACATCCTCAACATTTATTGTTGCAAAGCGCCTGTAAATGTTGATAATTATTGCAATTGCGACTGCTGCTTCTGATGCAGCAACCGCTATAATGAACAGGCTGAAAAACATCCCTTCCATTTTGTGCGGATAGAGATACCTGTTAAAGGCCATGAAGTTGATATTCACGGAATTAAGTATCAGTTCAACTGACATCAGTATTGTAATAAGGTTTCTGCGTGTCAGAAAGCCATAGATTCCTGCAAAAAACATTATTGTTGCAAGTATCAGAAAGTATTGAATTGGAATCCCTGTTATCATGTTCTGAATTAATTATAGTTTGGAGTCTGTGTTTTTGAAGGTCCTCCTTTTTTCGCTACAACAATAGCTCCTATCATTGCAGCAAGAAGAAGAATGGAAATCACTTCAAAGGGAAGTACATAGCCATCGTACTCTGTTGAGAGCAGGCTTTTCCCGATATTATTCATTGTTATCTCAGTTGCAGCCTTTTCAGTAGCATTAAAGTTAAAATCAAGGATTGTTATAATAGCAACTATTGCGCCTGAGACAGCAGCAAGTGCTGAAAACACAGATTTTTTTATTTCAACTGGTTCAAATTTCTGGCTGATATGGCTGGTAAGCAGAATGGAGAAAATAATCAATACTACAATGCCTCCTGCATAAAGTGTAAGCTGAACGGCTGCCATAAACTGGTAATTCAACATGAAATACAAGCCTGAGGTGGATACAAGCACAAGCAGGAGGAAGGCTGCTGCTCTTAATATCCTTCGCGTTGTAACTGTAAGGATCGAGAATACAACGATCATTACTGCGAATATTATGAACATTAACTGATTACTTGTCATTACTCAACTCCTTTCATTAATTGTGACCCTGGTTTATTTAAAGTCTTCACCAGATTTGCCCTGTTGAAAACGGCATGTTCAAATTCCTGTCCGAATGCCAGAGCATTTGAAGGACATGTTTTAACGCAAAGGCCACAGAATGTACACATGCTGAGCCTGTAAATGTGTTTGTCTATCGCTTTCTTCTTTTTCCCGTCTTCTGTTACAACAGTCTTTGAAATTATCTCAATAGAACCATTTGGACAGTTGATTTCACAAATACCACATCCGGTGCATTTATGCTCATTTTTATCGTTGTGCGGCATTATTACTTCTCCTTTGAAGCGATCGAACATAACAAGATCCTTCCTGTTCATGGGATAGTCCTGTGTAACAATTTTCCCCGGACTGAAGAAATACCGGTTTGTTACCTTCATTCCTTTAATCAGCGAATGAACACCGTCAAATATACCTTTGAAATATTGCGTTACATTATTCATGATTCATAATATTATTGTAGGAATTGCTTAAAAATGCCATCCAAGCAATACCATAAGGGCCATAATGAGAACATTAACAAGGTTTATGGGAAGAAGGTACTTCCATTCCAGAGTCAGAAGCTGGTCAATCCTGAGTCTGGGGAAGGTCCATTTGAACAGCATAATGAGATAAATTACAAAGAATGTTTTTCCCAGATACCAGATGAAAGGAGGTATGAAATCCATTATTCTGTTGAATCCTTCCCAGTTTCCAACATGGAAAGGCATCCACCCGCCAAGGAACATTGTGGAGGCTATTGAAGCTACAATGAACATATTTATATACTCAGCCAGGTAAAAGAATGCGAATTTGATACCTGAATATTCTGTATGATATCCTGCTGTAAGTTCTGATTCTGCTTCAGCAAGGTCAAAAGGCCCGCGGTTAGTTTCAGCTGTGCCTGAGATTATATAGATTACAAAAGCAATAAATGCAGGCAAATGTCCTTTAAAGATAAACCATCCGGTTCTCTGAGCTTCAACTATTTCAGAAAGCTGCATCGATCCGGCAAGTATTACTATTGTTATCATTGCCAAACCTACTGACAGTTCATAACTGACAATCATGGCGCCGCTTCGCATTGCTCCCAGTAGGGAATACTTACTGTTGCTGGCCCATCCTGCAAGCAGTACACCGACAACACTCATCGACGAAACTGCAATGACATAAAAGATACCTATGTTGAAGTCAATTGCGTGAAGTCCTTTTGCAAATGGGATTGCTCCCAATACCATGAAATTCACTATAATGACAATGTACGGAGCAAGGTTGAACAGAAAAGTATCTGCATTCTTTATCGGGATAAGTTCCTTGAACAGGAGCTTCACAAGGTCTGCTATTGTCTGAAACATTCCAAAGGGACCAATACGGTTTGGCCCAAGCCTGTTTTGTATGAATGCGCATACTTTCCTTTCAGCATATACAAGGAATAGTCCTATCACTGCATAAAACAGCAGGAATAAGACTCCTATAATGACCATTTCAAGAGTAACAGCCCAGAATGATGACATTGAGTTCCTTAGACCTTCGTCAATCGATTTTGTCAGTGATGAAAAGTCGTAAAATACTCTCCACCATGGTTCTGCCTGTAAACTCAAAAAAGCAGGAATATTCTTCAGTAGCATATATGTACTTTTATCTTAATTTCATTCATCATCAGTTCCTTATCCAAAGGGGTATTCAGCCTTTAGGCTATCTGTCTATATCAGGAATTACAAAATCAAGTGACCCTGCAATTGCAATAAGGTCTGCAATTTTAAAACCTTTTGATATGTGGTTAAGAACACCCAGGTTAACAAAGTTTGGTGATCTGAATTTCACCCTGTACGGATTCTTGTTTCCGTCACTTGAGATAAATACATCAAGCTCTCCTCGTGCAGTTTCAACACGCTGGAAATATTCACCTTCAGGAAGCTTTATAACAGGTTTCATTTTTACTGCAAAAGGTCCTTCAGGAATATTGTCAATAAGCTGTTCGATAATGTTCATTGATTCCTTCATCTCCTCAATCCTTGCCAGATAACGGTGATAAGTATCACCCTGGGTATAGAGTATCTCATTGAACTGAACCTTGTCATAAGCCGAGTAAGGTGCTTTTTTCCTGATATCGCATACAAATCCTGATGCCCTTCCTGACGGACCGGTCACACCATAGGATATTGCATCCTCAAGTGAGAGATTTCCAATATTGATTGTTCTCTCTCTGAATATTACGTTTCCGGTGAGAATTGCATCATACTCCCAAAGTACTGACCTGAAGTATTTGATGAAATCCTTTACTCTTTTCTGAAAGTTGGGATGAATGTCATACATAAGTCCTCCGGGGCAATTGTAGCTCACAATCATTCTTCCCCCGGTAGTCTCTTCAAATATGTCAAGGATTTTTTCCCTGTCACGCAAACCATAAAAGAAACAGGTTTGTCCGCCCATATCCATACCATATGAGGCCCAGAACAACTGGTGTGACTGAATCCTTGTCAGTTCAGCCATTATTGTTCTGATAATCTTTATCCTGTCGGGAATTTCAACTTCAAGGGCGTTTTCAACTGCAAGGCAAACAGCTTCGTTGTTAATATGTGCCGACAGGTAATCCATTCTGTCTGTCAGATGGATTATCTGAGGATAAGTAAGGCTTTCACACATCTTTTCAATACCCCTGTGGATATATCCGATGTGAGGCTGAACATTCTTAACTATTTCACCGCGCAGGGATACAACAAGCCTTAGCACTCCATGAGTGGATGGGTGCTGTGGTCCCATGTTTATTACATAGTCTTCCTGTTCGTCGATGATTTTGCCTTTAATTATTTCTTCCATAATTATTTACTCACAATATTAACATCATCCACATAATCTTTTCTCAGAGGAAAACCCCATGAACTGTCAAGAAATAATCTGCGCAGGTCCGGATGATTATTGAACTTAATTCCGAGCAGGTCATAGACTTCCCTTTCATGAAATTCAGCAGTATTCCATAAGGCACATACTGAATCGATTGCAGGATTTTCCCTTCCTGATGTTCTGGTCTTTAACACAATAAAGTGCTTATGCTTAGTAGATTCAAGGTGATAAATAACACCAAAATCTTTACCGTAGTCTATTCCTGTGAGGTTAACCAGAAAGTCAAAATCTGTTTCCGTGTTTTCTCTGAGCTTCTCTGCCAGATTATAAAGATCAGCTGCAGGTACGGTAACTTCAAGGTAATTCTTTCCGTCACTGATATCTGCATCCGGTTTTATAGATTTTATAAAATCCTGAAGTTGTGATTTATCCATTTTGAATTATAATTTCCGGAAGTTTATTTCACATCATTTTTTGCACTGCGTTCCCTGCGTGACTTTATATTCTCGGTTTCAATTTTTCTCTGTAGTTGAAGCATTCCGTACAGAAGGGCTTCAGGCCTTGGCGGACAGCCTGGAATGTATACATCAACTGGAATCACATGCTCAACTCCCTTGATTACACTATATGAATTCAGGAAGAAGGGACCGCCTGAAATTGCACAGGCACCCATTGCCACTACATATTTGGGCTCTGACATCTGATCGTAAAGTCGTTTTAGAACCGGAGCCATTTTATTTACAATTGTACCGGCCACAACAATGACATCTGCCTGGCGAGGACTGGCTCTGTATACTTCCATGCCGAAACGGGCAAAGTCATGCCTGGGTGCTCCTGTTGCCATCATCTCTATCCCGCAGCAGCTGGTAGCAAATGTAAGAGGCCAGAGCGAACCTTTTCTGCCCCAGTTAATTACATCATCTATTGTGGTCAGAAGAACGTTTCCTCCGGTTTCTTTCAGAAGTTCAAGGGCTTCATTATCCCTGAACTCTTCATCTTTCATTCCTTTTATTCCCATATAAGCGCATGTTTTTTCCAGGCATATAACAGACCAAGGCCCAGAATTAAAAAGAAGATCACAATTTCAATGAATGCTGCCATCCCTACTTCCTTCATTACAACTGCCCACGGAAATACAAGAACAGTCTCAACATCGAATATCAGGAACAGAATAGCAAACAGGTAATAACCCACGTTAAACTGTAACCAGGTAACACCCTTGGTGGGTATCCCGCATTCATACGGATCATATTTCTGCGGATTCACTGAACTGGGAGCGACAAGTCCTGAGAAAACCAGGACTAATCCGACAAAAAGGGCTCCAACAATGAAAAACAGGATCAGCCATTCGTTATTCATAAATAATGAATTTTTGTATTAAAAGTGCGTCAAAAATAGAACTAATTTTCAGTATTGTGAAATTAATAACAATCCAAGTGTAGTGATAATTATCACATTGAATCTGTTGAACTGCTATTTAAAAATTACTTCAGGATATTCAATATCTGTAAGAAACAATCCTCTTGCCGGAGCTGATTTTCCTGCTTTCCCTCTGTCCCTTGCAGTGATAATATCCTTGAAATCATTTAAGCTTAACTTTCCGAATCCGATTTCAATCATTGTTCCGGTAATTGCCCTGACCATATTCCTCAGAAACCTGTCAGCCCTTATTGTAAAAACCAGGCTATTTTCTGTTTCTGTCCAGGATGCAGACATTAACCTGCAAATATTGGTTTTGTTATCAGAGTGAAGTCTTGCAAAGCTGGTAAAGTCGCTGTATTTCAGAAGTATGCTGCATGCCTCATTCATTGCAGTTAAATCAAGGTTTCCATGTACATACCAGGCATATTCAGTTCTGAACGGATCTTTGGTCCTTGTAATGTGATATTCATAGGTTCTTGAAAGAGCGCTGAACCTTGCATTTGCGTCAGTTTTTACTTTTTTTATTGAACTCACGGCAATATCAGAAGGCAGAAGCCTGTTTAGTCTGAAAATCAACTTGTTGTCTTTGTCAATATTTTCCTTTGAACTGTCAAAATGTGCACAAAAGAATAAAGCATGAACACCTGCGTCGGTTCTTCCTGCCCCGGTAGTTTTTATCTCTTCCCTCAATACGAGGGAAAGTGTATCGTCAAGTGTTTTCTGAATTGTATCTGATCCCGGCTGAATCTGCCATCCATGAAAATTTGTTCCCTTGTATCTGAGGAACAGGAAATAACGGTTATTCTCAGGCATCATTGTGCAAATATAATCATTCCGCAATGTTCAAAAAATAAACTGAATTTTCTTTGAAAACCGTTCTTAAAATGTATTTTTACTCTTGCCTAATCAGCAGAAGTACTGTTTTCTTTAACTACAACAATTTTAATTAATTCCAAACAGATATGAGACTTGAGTTACACTGGATTGATTACCTGATAATGGTGATTTACTTTCTTTTTGTCCTAGGCATAGGCTGGTTCCTGAGAAAATATATGAAAAATGCCAATGCTTTCCTCGAAGCCGGCCGGTCAATGCCTGCCTGGGTTGCTGGTCTTGCATTTATCTCAACTAACCTTGGAGCGCTTGAAGTAATGGGAATGACGGGCTCAGGTATGAAATACGGGATGCTTACGACGCATTTTTACTGGATTGGTGCAATCCCTGCCATGATTTTCCTTGCCTTGTTCATGATGCCTTTCTATTATGGTTCAAAAGCAAGATCTGTTCCTGAATTTCTAAAATTGCGTTATGATGAAAAAACAAGGGGACTAAATGCTATTCTGTTCGCAGTTATGACAATTTTAGCTTCAGGAATTTCAATGTATGCCCTTGCTATACTTATGGAAAATGTTCTGGGATGGGATTTTAACTTTAGTCTTTGGATATCAGCACTTATTGTGTTGGCCTACACTTATTTAGGGGGCTTGTCTTCTGCAATTTATAATGAGGTACTGCAGTTTTTTATTATAATTCTTGGCCTTCTCCCTCTTGTATTTCTGAGTCTGAAGGATGTAGGAGGGTGGTTTGGCCTGAAGGAAAAACTTGCACCAATTGCCACTGCAAACAATTTTGCACCCGATACATTCACCACAACCTGGAAATACTCCAGTGAAGCCGGATCGAATCCACTCGGTGTTGAATGGTTCGGAATCTTATTTGGACTCGGATTCGTGCTCTCATTCGGATACTGGTGTACAAATTTTCTCATTGTTCAGAGAGCCTTTGCTGCTGAGTCAAAATCCGCTGCAAGAAAAGTTCCGCTTATTGGCGCCCTTCCGAAGATGTTTATTCCTTTCCTGATAATTGTGCCGGGAATTATATCCCTTGCACTGTTCAATGGCCACAGCCCTGATTTCCGCGCTGGTTTTCCCATGGCAGGAGATAAGCCTATTTATGATTATACAATTATTATGCTTCTGAAACACTACCTGCCTGCAGGTGTTCTGGGACTCGGCATAACAGCATTACTGGCATCATTCATGTCGGGAATGGCCGGTAATGTGTCGGCTTTCAATACTGTGTGGACCTATGATATATACCAGAGTTACATACGTCCGCAGACAGGAAACGAAGAAGCTGATGGAAAACATTACCTGAAAGTCGGAAGAATAGCCACTGTAGCAGGTATACTCCTGAGCATTGCTTCCGCTTATATAGCCAGCAAATTTGGAAATATAATGGATTTCCTTCAGACTATATTTTCAATGATCAATGCTCCTCTTTTTGCAGTGATCTTTCTTGGCATGTTCTGGAAGCGGACAACAGGTCATGCTGCATTTACAGGCTTGCTGTTAGGCTTCCTGATGGCTCTGCTTCATCATGGTCTGACTGTGCCTGCCGGGGCAACAACAATGTTTAAGGGCGGTTGGCTGGCATCAGTGCACACTTACCCTGTTGAAATGGCTCAGAATTTCTGGACTGCAATTATTGCATTTACAGTGAGCACGGTTGTCACTGTCGGGCTTACGTATCTGACTAAACAGAAGAAGTCGGAAGAAGATCTTCGCGGACTTGTTTATTCGCTGACTCCGCGTGAAGCTGATGACAGTCATCTTCCCTGGTATGAAAGGCCTTCAGGTATGGCAATACTTGTGGGTGTAATTTGTATAGTATTAACAATAATGTTTTGGTAGGAGGATAGTGAAATGGTTGATATAAGAATTCCAATAGGTCTGATGTTTTCAATAATAGGAGTGATAATAACAATTCTGGGTTTATTTACAGTCTCAGATTCAGACATGTATCAAAAGTCGCTTGGTATAAATGTTAACCTCATAATGGGGGTGGTGATATTACTTTTCGGATTAATAATGTTGTTTTTTTCTTTCAGGAAGAAAAAACAGAAGTGATTATGCATTTCTTCCTGTAATTCAAAGAGTGCCATCTGAATTTGTTTGTGTAATACGAAAATATTTAAGCTATGAACCGCAGAGAATTCATTGAGACATCTGGTGCTGCTGCAGGCGGTGCCATGCTGGGCAATCTTAAAACACAAGTCTCCGCTCATGAAAATGCTGAGCAGAACTTGCAGAAAAAAGCTAAGATAAAGCTTGGACTGTATTCAATTTCCTATGGAGGAATATGGTATAAAGGTGAAGCACTTTCATTTGATCAGCTGTGCCAGAAGGCAAGGGAATATGGCTATGATGGTGTTGAACTTGATAATAAGCGGCCAATGGGAAATCCCCTGGATCTTGATGAGAAAAAAAGAGACGGGATGAAGAATTCTCTTGCCAAATATGGTCTTGAGATACCGGCAATAGCCGCTAATAACGACTTTTCAAGTCCTGTCCCTGAACACAGGGAGTGTCAGTTACTGATGGTGCGGGAGACAGTAAGGCTTGCCAGAGAAATGGGTGCAAAGGTTGTCAGACTTTTTGCGGCATGGCCGGGTGTTCCAATCCATGATGGAGTAGGAACTTATGACTTTGTGAGGGGCGATTCATTCTATTCATTCATGAGGCAGTATCCCTATGTAACAATGGTTGACAGGTGGAACCATACACTTGACTGCCTTAAGGAGGCCGCAAAGTATGGTGAAGAATTTGGAGTGACAATGGTACTCCAGAATCATGCTCCCCTTATTAAAACATGGAAGGATGTATTTACTTTCGTTAAACAGGTGAATTCTCCATGGCTCAAAGTTTGCCTCGACCTGCCGATATTTGAAAAGCAGGACAAGGATTATATTGCCAATGCTGTAAGGACAATAGGTAATCTGCAGACTCATTCTCATTTCGGAGGCGAGTACTATCGTGATGAAAAAGGCGTAGTAAAGCCAAAACTCCTTTATTATTATGCTGATGGAATTATGCCTGATTACAGTCATTATATTCAACTGATGAATGAAATAGGATATTCAGGCTATTTCACATTTGAACTTTGCCATACTCTGCTGAATGATGATAATTCATATTGTGGGATCGATTTTGTGCATGAACAGGTACAGATGGCAAGAGAATATATGGCCGGAATAATAAAATAGCAGCTTGGTATTATTGAAGTAAAAATATATGGATATTTCAGATGTAGGTGGAGTTTACAGAGGTTTTGCAAGTGATAATAATGCAGGAGTGCATCCACAGATACTTGACGAGCTACAGCTGGTAAACACAGGCCATGCACTCGGTTATGGCAATGATAAGTATACGGAAAAGGCTTATGCAACGTTCAGGGAAATATTTGGCCGCGAAACAGAGACTTTCTTTGTATTTACTGGTACTGCAGCCAATGTGCTTGGTATTTCAGCAGCTTCCCGTTCATGGAATTCAATTGTAACTGCTTCTACTGCCCATATTGAGACTGATGAGTGCGGTGCTCCTGAAAAATTCACAGGATGTAAGGTTCTGACAGTAGATACTCCTGATGGTAAAATCACTCCCGGACTTGTTGAACGTCATCTTCATGGTTTTGGTTTTGAGCATCATGCACAGCCAAAGATTCTGTCAATTACCCAGACAACTGAAATGGGCACAGTCTATTCTCCAGAGGAAATTCGAGTTCTTGCTGACCTTGCACACAAAAATGAGATGTTATTGCACATGGATGGTGCAAGGATTGCCAATGCTGCTGTTGCTCTCAATCTTCCATTCAGAAAATTTACAACAGATTGCGAAGTAGATATTTTATCATTTGGAGGCACAAAAAATGGTATGATGTTCGGCGAAGCTATATGCTTCCTGAAACCCGGACTGACTGATGGTTTCAAGTATATCCGTAAGCAGGGAATGCAGCTGGCGTCAAAAATGCGCTTCATCTCTGCTCAGTTCAATGCATATTTCAGAGATGATCTGTGGAGGACATCAGCTGCTCATGCCAATAAAATGGCTCAGATGCTGTATTTGAAGCTTAAAGAAATAAGGGGGCTCAGGATTACCCAGGAAGTACAGGCTAACGCAATTTTTATAGTTATGCCGGTGGAAGTTGCTGAGAAACTTAAAAAGAGTTATTTCTTTTATACATGGAATGAACAATTGAGTGAATATCGTCTCATGACAAGCT
>CAZEYY010000013.1:24589-45985 GCA_964516485.1 uncultured Rikenellaceae bacterium | reverse complement strand
AGATTGCATATCACATGGAACCCGATTACAGGGAAAGCAATTGCCTGATTATGCACGATGAACTTGAAAAACGTGGACTGATAACAAACCACCGTTTGTATTAGACTTCTATCGTAACCTGTCATCCCGAGCCAAGCGCCAGCATGGCGAGGGATCCCCCTTAGCTTATCCTGACTTAACTTCAGTATACCATGAAAAGAATCCTGATCCTTGTAACAATACTCATAATGGCAGCATGTTCAAAACCTCAGAAAGTCCTGTACCAGGAACTTACTCCTGATGAATTCAGTAAGAAGCTTGCAGAATGTCCAGTGGCATATCTCCCTCTTGGAACACTTGAATGGCATGGTGAACATCTGCCCCTGGGATCTGACGGACTGCAGTCATCTGGTTTCTTTAAGCTGCTGGCTGAGGAAGCAGGGGGAGTAGTGATGCCAATGCTGTTCATCGGTCCCGATGGTTATGACACAATTATCAATGGCAGGGAATATTATGGGATGGACTGTGCCAGTAAATTCAGCGAACAGGGCAATTATGAGATACAGCAGCTTACAGGCAGTGCATACTGGGTACCTGATTCAACATTTGATCTGATGATGAACGGGATAATGAAACAGCTCAGCCGTGCAGGTTTCAAAATTGTTGTTGCTCATGGTCACGGACCTTCAACAAATTATATAGGCAGTCATTCAGCTGAATTTAAGGAGAAATACAACCTTACTGTTATGAACTGCTGGGGTAACGACAGTGATGATCTTTGCCTTATGTGCGACCATGCAGCTGCAAACGAAACTTCAATAATGATGTACCTGCATCCTGAACTTGTTAATATGGAGAAGCTTCCTGCTGATACTGCTGTTTGGCCTAAAGGAATGCTAGGCAGGGATCCGCGTATCCATGCAAGCAGGGAATATGGTCAGAAAATTGTTGAATTTGAAGTTCAGAAGATGAAAACCATTATAAAGAATGAACTTAAGAAGTTCTGATATGGAAAATCTGAATAATCGTTTAGTATTTTTAACACGGATCCCGTCCCGATGGCTATCGGGAGCTATCGGGATCTGTGCTACTCCGTGGTTAATATTTCTTCTTATTATCATCCCGCAAATCTGCCTTTCACAAAATGCAGTCATAAGGGAAGTAAGCCGACAGATGACTACATATCCCTATTCTGATCCCGATCCGGTTCCAAGACCAGGCAGGGTATATCCTTATTTCAGGTATGACGGCTTTACAAACAATTCAGTTAAACAGGAGTGGAAAACAATCGAACTGGAGAATGATTTTATTCGTCTGACAGTGTTGCCTGAAATGGGAGGGAAAGTATGGGACGCAGTCGAAAAGTCGGAGAATTATCCCTTTGTATTTACGACAAAAGCCATCAAATTCAGGGATATAGCACTTCGCGGACCATGGACAACAGGAGGTCTGGAATTCAACTTCGGCGACATAGGGCATGGTACAACAGTATCTGCTCCTGTTGATTATTTCACAAGAAAAAACGACGACGGCAGCGTAAGCTGTTTCATCGGGGCCACAGACTGGTCTTCCCGGACGACGTGGAGGATTGAGGTTAAGCTTTCACCTGACAAGGCATTTTTTACCACACGGGCATGGTGGTATAACAATACTCCCGTTGAACAGGAGTATTACCATTGGGTCAATGCAGGTTTTAAAACTGAGGGAGATCTGGAATTCATATTTCCTGGAACCTACCATATTGGTCATGGAGGCGAAAAAGATACCTGGCCCCTTGATTCCATGGGAAGAAACCTCTCATTTTACCGGAACAACAACTTCGGAAGCTATAAATCATATCATATAATCGGCCAGCCGTCATCTTTTTACGGAGGATTCTGGCATGATGACAATATGGGTTTTGGACGGTATTCTCCTTATTATGAGAAGCTTGGGAAGAAGGTATGGATACTGGGGCTGTCACAGGAAGGGGAGAGATGGGAAAACCTTCTTGGTGATAACGACGGTCTGAATGTTGAAATGCAGTCAGGCAGGCTCTTCAACCAGGCTTCATCAGGCAGCGAACGTACTCCCTTTGACCATGTGGGCTTTGCTCCTTACTCCGCTGACACCTGGAGCGACAAATGGTTCCCGGTAAAACATACAAGGGGTATGACACATGCATCAGAAAGAGGTGCATTGAACCTCCGGAAAGAAGGTGAATGGCTGAAAATTGACTTGATGCCTCTTGAGTATCTGTCTGATTCACTGTTTATTTCACATGAAGGTAAAAATCTGATCACCAGATATCTTGTAATGAAACCGATGGAACTCTTCCGCGATTCAGTGAAGTGGAATGGTAATACAGGCTCTGTTACAGCACGATTGGGACATTCAATACTGACAGAAGAATCAGGCAGCGAATTAAACCGGCCTGTTGAATCACCAAAAGATTTTAACTGGGATTCTGATTACGGATTGCTTGTAAAGGGAACCGACCTCAGCAGGCAGAAAAATTACAGGGATGCCGAATCTTACCTGCTGAAGGCTCTTGCAAAAAATCCCGGACTGACTCCTGCCCTGGCAAAAATGGCAGAGATCCGTTACAGGCAGGGCTTGTATGAGGAATCAAGGCAGTATGCCGGGAAAGCACTGGCTATAAATGCCTATGATCCGGATGCAAATTATTTCTGGGGTCTGTCATCGGAGCAGACAGGTTTTCTTCAGGATGCCTTCGACGGATATTCGGTTGCAGCTATATCACCGGCAACCAGACGCATTGCCAATATCAAACTTGCCTGGCTTGAAATAGGACGAAAAGACTGGGCTCTGGCTGAAAAGCTTGTTATGAAATGCCTGGAGAACTACCCTCCTGATGAATTAGGATATAACATGCAGTCTCTTATTAAACGCAGACAGGGTAAAACAGATGAAGCTCACGGAATAATTACACAACAACTTGAAAGAGATCCTCTTAACCATATTTCCCGCTTTGAGAGATTCATGTGTACTCAATCAGAAACAGACAAAAAGGAGTTTATCAGCAACATAAGGCAGGAATTGCCTCATGAAACATTCATTGAACTTGCACTTCAGTATCATAACTGGAATCTTGATGATGAGTCAGTGCAGATTCTCAGAATGGCACCGCAGCATCCTCTTGTTCAGCTTTTTCTTGCATACCTTCTGGATAAGAAAGGATTGAAGGATGATGCTGAAAAGATCCTGGCTGCTGCTGCAGCATCCTCACCTGAACTGGTCCTTCCATTTCGTCCCGAAATGATTGGGATGCTTGATTGGGCTGATAAAAGCAAGCCTGACTGGAAATGGAAGTATTATGAAGCTCTTACCTTATGGCAGCTAAACAGAACAAGTGAGGCACAAAAGCTTTTTGAATCCTGTGGCAATGAACCGGCATTTGCTCCTTTCTGGATTGCAAAAGCAGATCTTTTCAGAGACCAGACTGAAACAGCAAGAAAATCATTTGAAAAGGCTTATCAGCTTGATCCTGGTTCATGGAGGACTGCCCTGCGGCTTTCGAGATTCTATGCATCTGAAAATATGCCCGGAGAAGCACTTGATATCGCTGCAAAAAACTACATATCGCATTCCGGAAGCTTCATAGTAGGTTTGCAGTATGCTCAGATGCTGAAGCTTAACAGAAAATATCCGGAAGCTCTTAAAGTACTGTCAGGTCTGGAGATGCTGCCTGCAGAAGGAGATGTAAATGCTCACACACTTTACAGGGAGACAAATATTTTATATGCCATGGAATTTATGAAATCCGGTAAGTGGAAAAAAGCAGTGTTATCCCTTAATCAGTCTGAGTTATGGCCTGAGAACCTCTTTTCCGGAGAACCATATTATCCTGATAACCGGGTTACTCAATTCCTGCGCAGTTATTGTTTTGAAAAACTGAAGATACCTGCTGAGTCAGAGAAATCATTTAAATACATCCGTGAGTATAGGAATCCTGATGGCAGAACATACACTTCCGGCAACAGACTGACTGATGCACTTAAGATTGATTCAAAAGACTTTAAGACCATAACAGTATCAGTCCTTAAAGACCTGAAAAACGATCGCGATAAGGAAGTTTTGGAAGCCTTTGCTGCGATATTGTAAGAAGCTAATACGGTTTGGCAATCCGTGTAAATTTTATTGATGGGGGAATCGGATCCCTCATCCCGCTTCAGCGGGGCGAGAAATCTGCTCATATTTCATTCCTAAGCCATTAAGTTGTTGTAATAATGCTTCAGCGGGACGAGAAATCTGCTCGTATTTCATTCCAGTTTCTTCAGCGCAAATCAGCGAGATCAGCGTGAAATTTATTTTATGATATCCCAAACCTGTCAAGTCTGTAGAATTTAACAGCATTGTCCCAATAAATCTTTTTAAGGGCAGATTCATCAAGTCCGATGCCATCTATCTTCCATTTGCCCTGGATGGGTGTGGGGTGATCAAACTGCTTGTCCCTGCTCTGAAGATACCTCCAGTGTATGTTGTAAAAATTCCTGTGTTCCTCCGGAGTGAAATTTCTGTACGGTCCGGCTCCCTGAACATCACATTCCGACCACATGGCCATATCAGTTCCGAACATTATCCTGTCCTGGTATCTTGTAAAGAACTCATGACCTTCATCAGCAGGATGCCTTCCAAGCTCACCTATCCGCGCAGCTGTGTCAAGCCACAGGTTAGGCAGTTCATCTAGCCATTTTCCAACAGCTTTTATGTTTTCAGAATAGCCTGCAATATGGACCCCGACAAATTTTACACCTGTGAATTTCCGGTATACATTATTTACCTGTTCAAAAAGAGTTTCCAAAGGAGGATATTTGCTTCTGTCTGCAAATGACCATTCCGGATGAAGCTCAAGTTCTTCCCATCTTTCATTAGCTGGTTCCCATGGCTGAAAGAAGGCAACAGGATCGCCTGTATGAAACGCCACCGGGATTCCCAGTTTCTCAGCTTTCTCCCATATCGGAAACAGTCTTGCATCATCAATTGCAATAAGTTTGCCTTCATGGTCCCTGGCAGTAAGTCCGAGCTGTTTAAGATTTTTAAGGGCTATAGCCCCTGCATTTACAGCTTTTTCAAGCATTTCGGGAGCCTTTACAAAGAAGTCTGGATCGCTGCCTGCAAGATCCCAGTCGTACGTGTAATGCAGCCCAATCCTGTTTTTATGTGGCCGGAATGCTTCGGCAAGTTCATAAAAAGCCCTGTCGCCCATGTACAGGTCCTCACCTTTGCCTGTCAGTGATGCAATTACAACTGCATAGCTGATGTTATTTTCATCCATCATCTTCAGGGCCTTGTCAACCTTTCCCGGGGTGATATGAATATGGGCATCAATGACCCTGCCCCCTGCGGGCTTGTATATCACTGTATTCCTGTCGTCACTGCAGCCCGGAATTCCTGAAAGTGAAAGCGCAGCAGCCCCGATCCCTGCCTTCTCAATAAATTCCCTTCTCTTTATCATTTTATTGTGCTATAAACTTTTGAACTTAAAACTTTAAACTTTGAACTTCATTTATTGCCAGATCTGAAATCATCGATATTCCCGTAAACCTCTGATCTTCTGTCTTTTCTCCAGACGCCATCCCATACTCCCAGGCCGGCATTACCGATCCAGTACCACTCCGGACTGAAATTAAGATCAATTTCCTCTGTTAAAAGCGTTCCCTGCACACCGCTTTCTTTCAGGATATCTCCTGCAGGATTTATTATTACACTATGACCATCAAAAATATTCGTTATAAAGAAAACTCCGTTATCAATGGCCCTGCTGCGTACAGTGGCTTTCCAGGCCTCTGTTTTGCCTCTTACGTCTCCCCAAATAGGACAAAGAAGCATCTCCGCACCGTTTACTGAAAGCCCTCTTGATATTTCCGGAAAAGCAATATCCCAGCATATCAGAATACCTATTGTCCCGAAATCGGTTTTGAATACGGGCAATTTTGTACCAGGTACTGCCCCCTGCTCTGTTTCTGAATCAGGCAGCTGGACTTTTTCATAAACTCCCTGAATCTTTCCGTCCCTGTTATAAAGCACTGCTATGTTCTTCAGGGTATCTCCAACCCAGTTGTAAAGTCCTGATACTATATACATTTTATACTCCCTGGCTTTTTCTGCCATCATTACCGATGCGCTGCCACCTATTGTGTTTGCTTCAACATTTGTCATCCCCAGTCCGGTATCACATGTGGGCCACCCTTCAGGCAGACAAACAATATCACAGCCTGCTTTACCGGCTTTATCAAGCATACCGCTCATCAGCTCAATATTCTTTTCAACAGTTGGCCCTGGTGGACGGAAATACATAGTCCCGGCAATAACTTTTCTGGGAGGCACACCAGGGCAGGCTTCCATGTTTATCTCATCCCACCAAAGGGTACCGGTTCCCCAGCGGAATACAAGAGAGATCTCTGCGGTTTCAGAACCCGGAGCTGCCTTAATTCTGTCTGAGGCAAGCAACCATCCGTCCCTGTCATCCGAGATGTGATATATATAATTGTACCCGACCTGCTCTTTCCCTTTGAACCACTTGATCCTGATCAGAACACTTTTATCAATCGAAGTGATATTTTCAGCCATGAACCTGGCACTGAACTGATAAGTCTGCCCGTTTGTTACCTGTATTGTCTGCATAACTTTGCCATGACCATTCGGATTAGTACTTACCATTTTAAGACTCTGGTTGTCAGAAAATTTCATCCTGCTGTCAACAGTTATCACAGGCATCATTGTAGCCACCGGACCTGTAACAGTCCATCCATCAGGAGTTGTCTTTGATAATTCAAAACCCGGATTTTTAATCAGGTTACCTGGTGTAGCTCCGCAAATGATTGACAGACATGCTGTAAAACATACTGATAGACAATACGTTAAAATAAATTTCTTCATGGTCTTATACAGATTATATTTTATATTCTTATCTGCGTTAATCAGCGTAATCAGCGGGAAATATTAATATCTTTCTCCTCCAGATTACGCAGATTTGAGCAGATTTTTATGTTTTGATCTGCCATGAGCTGAAACTTCTGATCCTGCTGAAGCCAGCCATCTTCCAGACAATACGGCTGCTTTTATAAAATCTTTGCGTTTCATTTTCATCGCAGTTAACTGATAATATGGTAAATTTATAAATTAAAAGATGACTGCTTGTGCAGCATGCTTTATAATTTAAAGTTTACTATATGCAAAGAAGAAAATTCTTTAAGTTGTCGTCAACAGGCGCTGATGCTCTGACATTTGGGGCCTCCTGCAAATCCGAAGGTGGTGAGAAAATGCCCGGTGCTTCTCAGGTGCCGGCTGACCTTAAAGTGCCCGATTACAGGCAAAAGATAAAGACCGCTTTCACTTCTGTTAAGCCCAAACCGGCAAGCGACAAGGTTATCCTTGCTCTCATAGGTGCCGGTTCGTGGGGTACTAATCTGATACTTGAGGCCGCAAATTCAGGAGAGAACATACTTATTAAATATGTATGCGATGTTGATGATGATAGAGGAGGAAGGGCTTCTGCAGAACTTGAAAAGATACAGGGCGTAAAGCCGATACCTGTCAGGGATATGAGAAAGGTATTTGAAGATAAGGAAGTTGATGGTGTATTTATTGAAACTCCCGAGCACTGGCATGCGCTTGCATCAATATGGGCCTGCCAGGCAGGAAAAGATGTCTACGTCGAAAAAACAGTCTCCCATTCAATATACGAGGGGCAGCAAATGATAAAAGCTGCCATGAAATATGAAAGGATACTCCAGTGCGGAATGCAAAACAGAAGCGCTGACTATGGCCTTACTGCCAGGGACTATATTAAAAGCGGAGAGCTTGGTGAAATTGTTTCTGTACATGTGAAGGAACTTCTTGAAGGTCCGGTTCCCCTGAATGAAAAGGAAAATTCTGAACCTCCTGAGACACTTGACTGGAACATGTGGCTGGGACCTGCACCTGAAGTACCATACAATGTATCACGTCATAAATCATGGACTTCCTACTGGGATTATTCCGGTGGATATATTACCTCGGGCGGATCTATACACCAGCTCGATATGGCAAGGATGGTGCTGGGTTATCCCGGGCTGCCTCAATCTGCCTACTGTGCCGGTGGAAGGTATTTCCTGGATAAGAGAGAGGTGCCTGATTATCAGATGACTACTTTTGATTTTGGAAACTGGGTAATGACCCTCGAAACTGGCCAGTGTACTCCATATATGCAGAAAGAAGGACTCGATGTGCGCATGGGCAAAATATATCCAAAATGGATGCAGAATGCAACAAGAGTGGACATCCTCGGCACTAAGAAAATGATGTATCTCGGAAGGATGGGAGGAGGCTGGCAGGTATTTGATAAGGATGAAAAACTCGTTGCTCAGGACAAGGGGATCTTTCCTCTGAGGGCACATATCCTTAATTATATCGACTGTATCCGCACACGAAAACAACCTAACGGGGGTATCGTCGAAGGCCATAAGAGCTCGGTAATGATACACCTTGCTAACCTGGCCTACAGGGCAGGGAACAAACAATTATTATTTTCGCCGGAATATGAGGCTATTACTAATGATCCGCATGCTGCTGAGCTCGACAGGCTTAAATACAGACCGGGTTTTGAAATACCAGTGGAGGTGTAGATGCTGATACTTAACAGTGGTCCCGGAAATTATGTGATAAACAGGGGAAAGCGATACTCCTATTTCGGAGGTAACAATTATCTGGGCCTCGCCGGCCATCCTGATGTTAAGAAAGCTGCAATTGAAGCCGTGGAAAAATACGGAGTTAACTTTTCAGCATCAAGACGCACTTCGGGTACTGCGGATATTCACCTGGAACTGGAACAGGCCCTGGCAAAATTCAAAGGGAAGGACGATACAGTTGTATACGCTTCAGGTTACCTTGGCAATTCAATACTTCTTGAAGCTCTTGCAGGAAAATATACCGCAGTTTTTGCTGATAAGGCGGCGCATTCAAGTATCCGGTCAGCCTTGAATTGTTCCGCCTGTGAAAAATATTTCTATGAACATCTCAATTACGGGGATCTCAATCTTCTTATGAATGAGCATCCTTCCGATGCTCCGCTTGTAATAACTGATGGTGTCTTTGCACTGTCTGGAGAAATTGCCCCCCTGGGTGAAATATACTCTGTCGCCAGAAAGCATAATGCACGGCTAATTGTTGATGATGCACATTCGACAGGAATTCTGGGCAAAACAGGTAAAGGAACTCCTGAGTATTTCGGGCTGGTGGCCGATAATTATATTTTCCAGACAGAAACAATGAGCAAGGCAATAGGCAGTTACGGAGGATTCATTTCATGCAGTAGTTACGTTGCGGAGCTCATCAGGGAACATTCGGCAGCTTACCAGGCTTCTACTTCACTGCCACCGGCGGTTGTTGCTGCCGGACTCGCAGCCGTCAGAATAATTGAAAACCAGCCGGAGTTGAGGACAAACCTGTTGAAGAAGGCAGCATATATTCGGTCGGAGATAATAAAGCTGGGTTTTACAACAAGCCAGAGTGAAGCACCGGTTATCCCTTTGATTTTTAATGACAGGGATACTGCTCTTTCACTCAACAGATGGCTTGATGAACACGGAATAATAGTTCCCTACATGAATTACCCTTCAGTACATGAACAGTATATGCTCAGGCTGGCAGTAACAGCAATTCATGAAATGAGCAGGATTGATGAACTTCTTGACAGACTTAAAAAATGGATCCCAGCTACCTAGACAGGCTCAACGTGAATTGTGACATTAAGGTTTTTGTAGACTTTTTTCAGCTCATCTTCAATCCTGTCACAATATTTATGGGCATCACCGACTGAAACAGTCTCACGGATCTGTACATGCAGGTCAATAAAGAGGTAATTTCCTGCGACTCTGGTTCTTAGCTCATGGTAGTCAACCCCGAGGTTTTTTAACTTTCCTTCAAGTTCCTGAATATCATTTTCCTTCCATGCTGTATCCAGAAGAGGAGAGAATGCCTTTTTAAGAAGCTGGTATGATTCAAAAACTATGAAGAGTGCAACTAGTATTGCTACAACAGGATCAAGCCATTTTATGCCGGTAAGCATAATAAGCCCCAGCCCGGCAGCCACACCTGCTGAGGTATAGACATCAGTTTTCAGATGCAGTGCATCAGCCTCAAGTGCCACTGAACCCGTTTCCCTGGCTACCTTGTAAAGGCGCATTGATACCACACTGTTAACAAGAGCAGAGATGAGCATTACAATAGTTCCTAAACCTACTGCTTCAAGCTCAATCACTCCTCCGGTCATTTTCTTAACAGCCTCAATAATAATCCATGCTGCAGCAATGAAGATGAGGATAGCCTCTATAACTCCTGAAATATTTTCCACTTTCCCATGTCCGTACGGATGCCTTGAGTCAGGTGGATTATCGGAAACCTTAACTGAAAAAAATGCAATAAGCGCAGCAACCAGATCCATAGAGGAGTGAATTGCCTCTGAAATGATACTGACTGAACCGCTTATTATCCCTGCAACAAGCTTAAGTATAATGAGAGTTGAGTTCGATATAATCGAAAGCCGTGCTACGCTTACCTTTGCATTCATTATGTAATTATAGTGAGAATCTTATACTGAAAGTATCTTTGACAGCTCTATCAGGTTATGATCCACATCCTTGTGCAGTTTGACTGCTTTCCTGAAAGGAACAAGAGTAATCTCATCATTTACAAGGCCTACCATAACACTCTTCTGATCATCAACAAGAGCTTCAACAGCTGCATGACCAAGACGGCTTGCATTTACCCTGTCAATAGCTGAAGGAGAACCACCTCTCTGAAGGTGACCGAGAATCGAAACCCTGATGTCAAAATCCTTGAAATCGTCCTTCACTGCTTCAGCAAGTGCAAAAGCGCCTCCGCCTTCATCACCTTCTGCAACGATAACAATGGCGCTTGATTTCTTGCGACCCTTGTCAAACATAGCCCTGAGGTTTTTTGCATCATCCTTGATCTCAGGAATTATGATAGCTTCAGCACCACTGGCTATACCGCTGTAAAGTGCTATAAATCCAGCCTCGGCTCCCATAACCTCCACAAAGAACATCCTGTTGTGAGCGCTTGCAGTATCTCTTATCTTGTCAACAGCCTCAATAACAGTGTTAAGGGCTGTGTCGTAGCCAATTGTATAATCAGTACCGAAAATATCGTTATCTATTGTTCCGGGTATGCCTACAAATGGAATGTCAAATTCCTCATTGAAAAGCCTTGCACCTGTAAAAGATCCATCACCACCTATAACAACAACTCCGTCAATACCTGCTGATTTAAGGTTGTAATATGCTTTTGCCCTGCCTTCAGGATGCCTGAATTCTTCACATCTGGCTGTCTTCAGTATTGTACCTCCACGCTGTAATATATCACTTACACTGTGAGCATAAAGGGGAGTAAACTTAGCTTCAATCATTCCCTGGTATCCATTGTAGATACCCACCACTTCTAATCCTTCATAAGTTGCTGTTCTGACTACAGCACGAATTGCAGCATTCATGCCCGGGGAATCACCTCCTGATGTCAGTACCCCGATTTTCTTAATTTTTGCCATTTATAGTTTGAATTTAAACAAGCCGCAAAGATAATAATTTTTCTGCGTATTTCAAAATGCGATAAATTACTGAAATTCAAAAAGATGAAATGTGCTTGCCTATGCTCTCTATAAGCCATTTTGGTGTGGAAGTGGCTCCGCAGACTCCGGCAGTCTTTTTCCCTGTAAACCAACCGCGATCAATATCTTTCTCCGAAGAAACGAAGTATGTCGAGGAATTTACTGATTTACAGACATTAAAAAGCATCTTCCCGTTTGAACTCTCCCTGCCGCTGACAAATATTATAACTTCATGATTTTTTGCGAATTCCTTAAGGTGTGGTTCCCTGTTTGAGACTTGCCCGCAGATTGTCCTGTGCACCGTCACCATCTTTTCAGGCTCGTTGACACCAGACTCTGAATATTTCTGTTTCAGCGCATTGGCAAGCTCATCATAACCCTTCTTGCTCATTGTGGTCTGAGAGAAAAGATGAAGCGGTCTTGTGAAGTCTATGCCTGACACATCATCAGGACCGGTTACAAGTATTCCTTTATTCTGAATCTGGCCCAGCAATCCTATCACCTCAGCATGACCTGGTTTCCCGTATATAACAACCTGCATCTTGCCATTTTCAGTCTCTGACCAGGCATTTCTGATCCTCGACTGAAGTGTCCTGACAATGGGGCAGGTAGCCTCAATTATTGTGATGTTGTTTTCTGCAGCTGTCCGGTAAGTTTCAGGGGGTTCGCCGTGTGCCCGGATTAGAACCTTGCAGTTCTTCAGCTTACTGAACTGTTCATGGTCAATTGATTCCAGTCCCAGTGAACTGAGCCTGTGAACCTCCATGTCATTATGAACAATATGTCCCAGTGAGTACACCTTTTCTCCGTCAAGAAGAGCTTTCTCGGCTATCTCAACGGCATTCTGCACTCCAAAGCAAAATCCTGATTTCCTGTCAATTTCTACCTGTATCAAGCTTTTTCTCAATTATCTCCCTTATCCATTTCATCTGCGATTCAACGCTCATACGGCTGTTGTCAAGAACCACTGCGTCTTCCGCACGCCTCAGCGGACTGATATCCCTGTTTTCATCTGCAATGTCTCTTGCAATGATTCCGCTCCTGATCTCTTCAAAGTCCACATCCATGCCTTTGGCTTTCAGTTCATCGAAACGTCTTTTGGCCCGTATGTCGGCTGATGCAGTCATGAAGATCTTGATATCAGCGTCAGGAAATACTACAGTGCCGATATCCCTGCCATCCATAACAATTCCCTTCATCGAACCTATCTGCCTCTGAAGCTCAACCATCCGGGTCCTTACTTCAGGTATCTGGCTGACCCTGCTTACAAAGGAGGTTACCCTGAGATCCCTGATTTCGTTTTCAACATTCTCCGAGTTGAGAAATGTTTCATTAGTGTTTTTTTCGGGATTATAAACAAAGTCTATGCTGATTTCACTGAGATCGTGAATTATGGCTGCAGTATCCAGATGCTTATCTGAAACATAGTTCTTTCTTATGCAGAATAAGGTAACTGCGCGGTACATTGCTCCGCTGTCGATGAATATATAATTGAGCTCGGCTGCTATCATTTTTGCAAATGTGCTCTTGCCGCAGGATGAATAACCGTCAATTGCTATTACAAGTTTCTTTTTCATGCATGCAAAGGTGACAAATAAACCCTTATCCTGCAAGATTTGTTCAATCTCTGCTTTTTTTGTAAAGCAATCCGGGCCTGAAGATCATTGTCATGTGATTGCTCGCTCCGGCAAGGTGATATGTGGCCCTGCCGAATTCTATATCGATGAAGGATGTTTTTATTCCGAAACCCCATGAGAATCCGACTGATGAACCTCTCGAATCTACCCTTAGTTCACTTCTTCTCTGGTAGTTATACCCTCCTGCCAGGTAGAAGTTTTTATGGGGTACAAGCTCAAGTCCGAAAATCATGTGCCTTAGCAGGTTCTCTCCGAAGCCGGGATCTTCAGGTGGTGTATCTGTTGCTGACTGAGGTGTATAATACTGGTAAGTAAGATCAAATTTCTCGAGATGCCTCAGGGTAAGCGACAACCTGAACGGTGCATGTGCAAGCTTTTGGGATACGCCTGCCTGAATTTCAAAGGGCAGAGGTAGTTTTTCCTCCCCGGCATAAGTGGTCAGCTCACTGCCGATATTTTTTATAGCAATGCCTGCGGAAAAGAGATTGTCCCTGCTGTGGTACGATGCACCTATATCAAGCGCCAACCCGAATGAAGTATATTTCTCAAGATGAGATAGCACCGGCTTTATTGCAACCCCGATGTGAAAAAGTGTATCTATCGCCCTTGAATATAAAATGGAAAAAGCATATTCAGAGGCCGTGAAGCTGCCGGTTATGTTACCAGCCTCATCCGCCTCTGTAAATGATCCGTAATTCAGGTAGGTGATTCCTGTACCGAAGTTTCCTATGCCCTCAAACGACCTTCCGTACATCGCCATTCCATAATTGATGCCGGCAAAATAATTTACGTAGTCTATTGCAAGGCTTTTATCCATTTCTGAGTTAAGCAGGCCGGGATTGTGACCTGCAAGGTTGATATCATTGCTGAAAACCGATACATTGCCTCCGCCAATTGCTGAAACATAGGCAGAATGAGTGAGATTCAGAAATTCATAGACATTATCACCCCCCGTCTGACAAATTCCGGGTAAAGTCATATAGCTGATTAACAGTACTATGAATATTGATTTCCTCATGATCAACCTGCTAACCAAAGATAGCTGGAAATTAAGTATTATTAAGCGCCTGATTATGATTAATTGTATCTGCCAGATAATTCCGACACCTCACACCTCACACATCGCACCTCACACCTCGCACCTCACGCCTCACACCTCACACATCGCACCTCACACCTCACACCTGTCGCCTGTCGCCCGTCACCTGTAGCCTGTGGCCGGTTTCCGGTTTCCGGTTACCGGTTACCGCTTGTCTTATGCCGTCTTCCCCGTAAGTGTAAGAGCTTCATCCGGAGGTTCAATTTTTCCCCTTAACTGCGACATGTACAATCCGGCAATAACAACAGCCATTCCGGCATAATTGAGAACTGTAAGCTTATCGCCAAGCATAAGGAAGGAGAAAAATGCCGTAAAGAGCGGAATGCTGTTGGTAAATACATTTGCCTTCATAAGCCCCAGCTTTCTTACAGAAAAGGCAAACAGTATGAATGCAGCACATGAAGCAAAAGCAGAAAGCAATATTACAGGGATGAACATTTTGAAATTCAGGGTAATATCCAGAAAAGGTTTTAGTTCCATCGTGAGGAAAAGTGGCAGGAAGAATATGGCTCCGAGTATGTTCTGAACATTCACAATGTAAATGGGGCTGTAATTGTCCACAAGCCTGCTGAGTGTAAGGTTGTAGCCGACTGCCGCGAATACTGCCACAAAAATCAGTGCAATGCCCTTCGGACTGTATGACAGGCTGCCATCCTTGTTGATCACAAAAATGACAACTCCAATGAATGAAAGAAAGATGCCTGAGTAATTGAGAAAACTGAGCCTTTCGCGGAAAAGCACTCTTGCCCCGATGGCGGCAAATACCGGGATTGTAGATATAAGCACAGAGCATACTGTTGCCGATACGTATGTAAGACCGTAGCTTTCACCCAGGAAGTAGATAAATGGCTCGAAAAATGCAAGCATGAAAAAGAGCTTGTAATCTTGCTTCCTGATCTTCACAAATTTACGCGTATAGGCCAGGTAGCTTGTCAGGATGATAATAGCAAAGACCAGCCTGAGGAAAACTATTGCTATAGGTCTGAAATTCTCGTTTGCCATCTTGAACCAAATAAACGAAAAGGCCCAGAAGATCATTGAAAGAATTACCGCTCCGTATACTCTGACTTTGCTTTTCAAGTTGCTGCTGAATTTTGTTTGGCTGCGAATATATCCAAAATCTGCATCTTCTCTTTACAAACAGCCAATAATCCTGGAATTTATCATTCCGGATGCAGAGAGGAATCCTGCCGGGCAATTATTTTCTCGAACGCAACAGACACAGACCTTCTGTTAATTATTTAACAATCAAAATATCAGACAATTATGATTTTATAAATTTTCGAACCATATTATGCCTTAATAAAATTGTCATTTGGTAGTGAACCATAAATTATTATATTTGCCGCCATTAACTTTATTACTCAATTAAATATTTCTGTTTAAAATATTAATTATCACCTGATTAACTAACATTTATAGTAAATGAAAATTCTGGTATGCATTAGCAATGTTCCCGACACAACAACAAAGATCAGATTTGCTGCCGGGAATACATCAATCGATACCACAGGCATTCAGTGGGTTATCAATCCCTGGGATGAGCTGTCGCTCACCAGGGCCCTCGAGCTTAAGGATGATGCTGCAAACGGCATCAAATCAGTAACAGTGGTGCATGTGGGACCTGCTTCCTCTGAGCCTACAATCAGGAAGGCTCTGGCAATAGGCGCCGATGACGCTGTAAGGGTAAATGCCGAACCGGCTGATGCATATTACACTGCAGCCCAGATTGCAGAGCTTGTGAAAAAAGACCAGTTTGATGTCATACTCTGCGGCATAGAATCAAGCGATTTCAACGGATCACTGACCGGTGGCATGATAGCTGAATTCCTGGGAATACCATCAGTATCAGCTGTATCGGGACTAAAATTTGAAAACGGCCAGGCAGTTCTGACACGCGAAATCGACGGCGGGAAGGAAACTGTCTCTGTACCTGCTCCCTTTGTTGCTGTTGTGCAGAAAGGTATTGCAAAAGAACCAAGGATTGCAGCAATGAGAGGCATAATGACTGCCAGAACAAAACCGGTAAAAGTATTGGAACCTGTGGCATGCGAGCCTCTTACTCAGATATTGGAGTTTGAAAAGCCTGCTCCCAGGGCAGCCTGCAAATTCATCGATGCCGAAAATCCTGGCCAGCTTATCCAGCTACTCCAGAATGAAGCAAAAGTAATTTAAATTTATAAGTAACTGTAAATAAATAATATATGTCAGTACTAGTATATACAGAGAATTGGGATGGCAAATTCAAGAAACTTTCTTTTGAACTTGTTTCCTATGCTTCAGGTCTTGCAAAAATGACAGGCTCATCTGTTACTGCCGTGTCTGTTGGCAATGTTGATCAGGCTGAGCTTAAGTCACTGGGCGATTATGGAGCCTCAAAAGTTATTAGTGTATCAGATCAGAATCTTTCAGTTCTCGACAGCCAGGCTTATGCTGCTGTAATTGCAGAAGTGGCTGCCAGGGAGAGCGCTGATATAATCATAATTGCAAATAACAATGCAGGAAAGGCTATTGCCCCGAGGCTTTCGGTAAGAATGAAGGCAGGCATGGCTTCAGGTGTAAGCAAGCTGCCTGTAAGTCTGAACCCATTCACTCTTTACAAGAGGACTTATTCAGGCAACGCTTTCGCTCACATGGTAATAAAAAGCCCTGTGAAGATTATATCACTTGCTCAGAACTCCTTCGACCTTGTTAAAACAGAAAATAAAGCAGTTGTTGAGAATACTGCTGTTTCAGTTGACAGTTCTCTCGTGAAAACAACTGTAAAGAATGTTGAAAAACAATCAGGGAAGCTTTTGCTGACAGATGCCGATATAGTCGTATCAGGAGGCAGGGGAATGAAGTCACCCGATAACTGGGCTCCCCTTGTTGAACTTGCTGATCTCCTTGGTGGAGCAACTGCCTGTTCCCGTCCGGTATCCGACGAAGGTTGGAGGCCTCACGGTGAACATACCGGCCAGACAGGTAAGATAATTGCACCAAACCTTTATGTTGCTGCAGGTATCTCCGGAGCTACACAGCACCTGGCAGGAATAAGCTCCTCAAAATATATAGTTGCCATTAATACCGATAAGGATGCTCCTATTTTCGAAGCAGCACAATATGGAATTGTCGGTGACGCCATGAAGGTACTTCCGAAGCTTGTGGAAGCTGTGAAGGAGATAAGAAAGTAGGGCGCAAAGGCGCAATGGCTCAATGGCGCAAGGGTTGGGTTAAAAATTAAATTGTATGATTAAACAAATCATCTTCGCACTTACACTTCTGATTACAATAGGAGCTTTTTCCTATACAATCAACCGTCTCGTCAGCTTCTTCCGTTTCACACGTCCGGCCTTTCTGGTCAGGGATTTCGGCAAAAGGATATTGATTACCCTCGAGGTGGCAATGGGTCAGACCAAGATCTTCCGCCGCCCTGCCATAGGCCTTGCACATGCACTTGTTTTCTGGGGATTCTGTGTTATTCTTTTCGGAAGTATCGAGATAGTGATCGACGGGCTTGCCGGAACTGATAGAGCGCTGAAAGTGCTGGGTCCGCTTTATGATGTTCTAATAGCCTCAGGTGATATTTTCGCTCTCATTGTTGCTGTATCGATTATTATTTTCCTGGTGCGCAGGCTCTTCCTTAATATAAAAAGATTCGGGGGTATTGAGATGAAACACAGGTCACACCGTGATGCCAACATCTCTCTCTCTCTGATTCTTCTTCTCATGGTATCCCTGATGACAATGAATATTGCTTATGTGGGTTTTATATCAGGAGAAGGGGAAGAACTGCAGGGAGTATACCCTGTTGCCTCTCTCATTGCTGAAAGCATAAGCGGTATTACAACAGGTTCATTTAAGATTATTTACGAAGCATCGTGGTGGACCCACATTTTACTCATATTCTTTTTTGCCAATTACCTTCCTTACTCAAAGCATTTCCATGTGTTTATGTCTGTGCCAAATGTGTTCCTTTCAAGGCTTGAACCTCTTGGTAAACTTGCAAACATGGATAGCGTTACAAGGGAGGTGAAGCTGATGCTTGATCCCAGTACAGCTTTTGCTGCTGCCCCTGAAGGCGCTGTTGTTGAACGCTTTGGTGTAAAAGATGCTGAAGATGCTTCCTGGAAAAACTATTTTGATTCTCTTTCCTGTACCGAGTGCGGAAGATGTACTTCGGTATGTCCTGCAAATATCACAGGTAAGAGATTGTCTCCCAGGAAGATAATGATGGATCTCCGTGCAAGAATGAAGGAGAAGGGGCCACTCATGGTTAAGAACGGAAGGGATTTCAATGATAATAAGGCTCTTCTACGTGATTATATAACTGAAGAGGAACTGTGGGCATGCACAACATGCAACGCGTGTGCAAAGGAATGCCCTATAAACATAAATCACCCTTCACTTATAGTTGATATGAGGAGATACCTTGTAATGGAAGAGGCCTCAGCTCCTGGTGAACTTAAAGCCGTATTCAGCAATATCGAGAATAACGGTGCTCCCTGGCAGTATTCAGCCGAGGACAGGCTCAACTGGACACGTGATCTGGAAATTGCAGTTAAATAAGCTCTTTGCAACTCTGAGCATCTCAGTGAAACTCTGTGTAACTTATAAGATTAAAATCAAAAATGGAAACCAGAAAAATTGAAGTCCCTGTAATGGCCGAACTCTTTGCAAGGGGTGAGAAACCTGAGTACCTTTTCTGGGTTGGCTGTGCCGGCGCTTTCGATGACAGGTATAAAAAGGTTGTACGGGCTTTTGCAAAAATACTGGCTCATCTTAATGTAAGCTATGCCGTGCTGGGCAAGGAAGAAACATGTACCGGTGATCCTGCACGCAGGGCAGGCAACGAGATGCTTTTCCAGATGCAGGCCCTTCAGGTAATTGAGACTCTTAAAATGTATGAGGTCAGGAAAATAATTACAATCTGCCCGCATTGCTTCAATATATTTAAAAATGAATATCCCGACCTTGGAGGCAATTATGAAGTGATTAATTACCTGCAGTTTATAAATGAAAATATTGAAGGGGGAAAGCTGAAAATCGACAGGGATTCGCTGAAGAATATTTCAGTAACCTATCATGATCCCTGCTATCTCGGAAGATCAAATGATATCTATGAAGAGCCAAGGTCAGTACTGAAAAAACTTACCGGCAACCTCATTGAGATGGACCGCAACAGGAGCTTTGCACTTTGCTGCGGAGCAGGCGGGGCACAGATGTTCAAGGAAGCAGAAAAAGGAACAAAGGAGATCTTCATTGAGCGAACCGAAGATGCCCTTAAAACTGAAGCGAAAGTTATCGCTACAGCCTGTCCTTTCTGCATGACAATGATCACAGACGGTTTAAAATACAAGAACAGGGAAGAGGAAATAAAAAACTTTGATATAGCTGAACTGATTGTGCAATCACTTGAAATATGAAAATTGATTTTCTTCACTCCCTTCAGGGTCAGGGGCAAATGAAGAAAATCAATCACGATTTAGGTAAACGAATAAAAAATTAATATAAAATATTACTACCTATGGAAAGCAAACTTTTAAAGAGCGGTGAATTTCTTGTAAGCGAAATAAGTGCTGACAATGTATTTATCCCTGAGGAATTTAATGAGGAACAGAGAATGATTGCTAAGACCTGCAAAGATTTTCTCGATGCTGAGGTATATACGAATCTCGAGCAGGTTGAGAAGAGCGACAGGGAACTTATGAAGTCCATCCTCAAAAAGTCAGGCGAGCTTGGGTTGATGGGTATATCAATTCCAGAGGAATTCGGAGGTTTCGGACAGTCATTTGTTACTCAGATGCTTGCAGCTGAGACAACCGGGGCAGGATATTCATTTTCTGTTGCATATATGGCACATTGCGGCATCGGCACACTTCCTATTATGTATTATGGTAACAAGGACCAGCGCGAACGTTACGTAACAAAGCTAGCTACCGGTGAATACCTTGGAGCATACTGTCTTACTGAACCGGGAGCCGGCAGCGACGCAAACTCCGGAAAGACAAATGCAAAACTCAGTGAAGACGGTAAACATTACATCCTCAATGGCCAGAAGATGTGGATAACAAATGCCGGATTCGCTGATACACTTGTTGTATTTGCGAAAATTGACAACGACAGGGTGCTCAGCGCCTTTATCGTTGAAAGCAGCTATCCTGGCGTTGTAATTGGTCCCGATGAGCATAAGATGGGTATAAAGGGCTCTTCAACAGCTCAGATCTATTTCAATGATGTCAAAGTACCGGTGGAAAATCTCCTGGGAAAGAGGGGAGAGGGTTTCAGAATCGCTCTCAGCATACTTCACATGGGCCGCCTTAAGCTCGGAGCCAATGTTCTTGGTGCTGCAAAGAAGGCAATAACTGATTCGGTAAGGTATGCGAATGAAAGAAAGCAGTTCGGAGTGCTCATCTCAACATTCGGAGCCATAAAGCACAAGCTTGCTGAGCAGGTGATACGCTTATTTGCATCAGAATCGGCAGTTTACAGGGTGAGCAGTGATATTGACACACTTATGAAGAAAATGACTGCCGACTGCGGCGATTATGGAAGGGCAGCAATCGAATCAATAAGTCATTATGCCGTTGAGGCTGCAATACTGAAGGTTGTGGGCTCTGAGATGCTCGACTTTGTTGCCGATGAGGCTGTTCAGATACATGGTGGAATGGGCTATTCCGCTGAAATGGCAGTTGAAAGAGGCTATCGTGATTCGAGGATAAACAGGATCTTCGAGGGTACAAATGAAATTAACCGCCTTCTTGTTGTCGATACTGCAATGAAACGCGCAATGAAAGGTGACTTTGACCTCTTCGGGGAAGCAGAAAAACTTATGGCTGATACAGGAAACATAGCAGCCTCTGCAAAAGACGGAGAGAGCTACTTTGAAGAAAAATACAGATACATAAAGAATTTCAAGAAGGCAGTGCTTCTCTGCATCAACGGAGCAAGCAAGACCTTCCAGAAAAACCTTGTTCATGAACAGGAAGTGCTGAATAATATTGCCGACATGATGATGGAAGTATATGTTTCAGAATCTCTTGCATTAAGGATAGAGAAGCTTTCAAAATCAAAAAGCGATATTTCACTTTATA
>CAZEYY010000013.1:13078-24489 GCA_964516485.1 uncultured Rikenellaceae bacterium | reverse complement strand
CTTGCATTAAGGATAGAGAAGCTTTCAAAATCAAAAAGCGATATTTCACTTTATAAGGATATCCTCGATGTGAACATTTCAGAGACAGCACATGTAGTGAGAAAATCTGCATCCGATGCACTCTGCACATTCTGCACCATGGAATCATGCGCCTCACTCCATAAAGCCTTTGAAGAGCTTTCAAGGATCAGCTGCGTGAATGTGAAGGATGCAAGGAGAAGAATTGCCGACAGGCTTATTGCTGACAACAGCTACAAATTCTGATTTTATCGGAGCTTTTGTATCTTTGTCCTGATAATAAATAAAACAATAAGCTTATGAGGAGGCATCTTTATTACTTCAGTATCCTGTTCACACTCATAATGATTGTGAATTCATGCACTACTGTTCCGCTTACAGGCCGCAGACAGCTTAGCCTTGTCCCGGAATCTGAAATGATAACAATGTCATTCAACAATTATTCCGAGTTCATGAAGACTAATCCGGTCTCAGCCGATAAGGCAAATTCTTCTCTTGTCCAGGAGGTCGGAAAAAATATTTCAGCAGCTGTTATAAAGTATTTTGCTGATAATAATCTTTCGTCGAGGCTTGATGGATACCAGTGGGAGTTCAACCTAATAAAGAATGATACAACTCCAAATGCCTGGTGTATGCCCGGTGGAAAAGTTGTCGTTTATTCCGGAATACTGCCATATACAAAAGATAAAGACGGACTGGCAGTTGTTGTGAGTCATGAAGTAGCTCATGCCGTTGCCCGTCATGGCAATGAGCGTATGAGCCAGGAACTCCTTGCCCAGTATGGGAGCGTTGTCCTGAGTGAAGCGCTTAAGAATAAGCCTGACCAGACAAAAACGATTTTCGGTTCAGCCTACGGGCTCGGAGCACAATTTGGTGTCATGCTTCCCTTTTCAAGAGAACATGAGCTTGAAGCCGATAAACTTGGTCTCATATTCATGGCCATGGCAGGTTATGATCCTCAGACTGCAATAGCCTTCTGGGAGAGGATGGCCTCAATGGGCGGCCAGAAACCACCCGAGTTCATGAGTACCCACCCTTCCGATGCTACCCGTATCCAGAAAATTAAGGATGCATTGCCTGAGGTAATGACTTATTACAAGAAGCAGTAAAAACTGCATACTTATTCTCTTCTGTTAATAATAATCAATATCAATCATTCGATTGATAAATGTCAATTTTATCTATGTTAAAGAGCATAGCAGAAAGGAAAATTATGCCTTTGACAAAGCGTTGAGTAATGGATAAAAAAATATCTTTGTGAAAAAATTAACAACATATTTTAAACCTCTAGGAGATGACAAAAATATTTAAGAATCTGATATTGTTACTCACCATTGTTGCAGGGGTGTTTTATTTCTCATCCTGTGAGAAATACACCTACATTGTCGACAAAAGAATTCCTGTTATTGACACCACCGGGAATGACACTACAAACCTGGTAAAGTTTGCTACTGAAATTCAGCCTGTTTTCACTGCTAAATGTATTGGCTGCCATAAGGGTACGAGAAATCCCGACCTGAGGGAAGGCAATTCTTATGCAGCGCTTACTGACGGAGGTTATGTTAATCAGCCTGCTACCGGCAGTAAACTCTATAAAATGATAATATCGGGAAGCCATTCATCGCTTTCAACACAGGAAGACAAAAACAAAATACTGCTCTGGATCTCACAGGGTGCAAAAAACAATTAAAAAAAATAAAACTCGATAATACAAACCGACATGAAAAAGCTTATTATCCTCCTAACATTATCTTTAGTTCTTGTTCCAGTTTTTGCGCAGGAAGAATCTGCAGGACCTGAGCTTGTTACAAATACTTTTAATGCAGCAACACTTATCGACAACCAGACTGTAGCATCACCTTACAAAGGTGGTCTTGAAATGCAGATTCAACACCGTTTCAGCCTTATTGAGAACATCAAGAACCTTTATGGTATCTACGGCGCTGCAAATACAAGGCTCGGACTTAATTACGGAATCACCGACCGCCTTATGCTCGGCGTTGGAACCACAAAGGATTATAAACTCCAGGATATCCAGTGGAAATATGCAATACTCAGGCAGACCGCAGATAACAGCATGCCGGTTTCTCTGTCATATTACGGAAATATGGTAATTGATGCAAGAGCTGACGAGAATTTTGGCCCTGAAGCCAGCTATAAGGAACTGCACAGACTTTCATACTTCACACAGCTGATAGTTGCCAGAAAATTCACTGAGAAACTTTCACTGCAGGTGGCTCCTTCATTTCTTTATAATAACTCAGTTCCCGAGTATTATACAAACAATCTTCCCGATACAACAACAATTCACACCGGTTACAAAAACATGAACTTTGGTTTGCATGTCGGAGGCCGCTATAATGTTGTCGGTAATCATTCGCTTATGCTTGAGTACGATCAGCTTCTTACAAAGCAGGAAGATCTTTCTGATGAAGATTCACCAAAGCCAAACCTTGCATTCGGCTGGGAAATAAATACCCCGACACATGCATTCCAGCTTTTTGTAGCTAATTATTCAAGTATTATTAATCAGTATAACCTTCTGTATAACAAGAACGACCTTTCAAACGGAGACTTCCTTGTAGGTTTTAATATTACTGTTAGGTTTTAACCTGATACTTGTCTGTAATGAAATTATATTTCCGCGGGATATTTATCCTGTTGCTTCTTGTTTCTATTTCTGCAAAAGCTGCATGTATGTCTGTCAGCCAGGCTGATACGGTCTTGGCCGATACTGCAGCATTTGTTTCTCCTTACGAAGAGGATAACCAGCGCTGCTTTACCTGCCATGGACAACCCCGCTACGAATACACAAATGAAACGCTTGGTAAAAAGGTTCGCTCCTTAATGGCGGCAGGCAGGATTGTACGGAAAGACGAATTCTACCGTTCCAATCATAAAAGCTTCAGCTGTACCGATTGCCACTCGGCAGAGTATGTGAACTTCCCTCATGCCGGTGAACTCAGGATGGAGCCTAAGCTCAGCTGTCTCGACTGTCATGGTGGTGATGAGACCTATCATTTCGATGCTATAGCGGAGGAATATCAGCAGAGTGCTCATTTTAAGCTTGATGAGGAAGGATTCTCATGTTACAGTTGCCACGATCCGCATACATACAGGATTAGCAAGCGGACAAAGGAAAATTTAAAGGAGACAATAGCTTACGATAATGCAATCTGTCTGAACTGTCATGCTGACTTCAACAGGTTTCAGCTCTTATCCGACCGTGAGGAGATAAATATAATAAAGCAGCATGAATGGCTGCCTAATCAGTCTGCCCACATGGCAAGCGTAAGATGTATTGAATGTCATACCCAGATAAATGAAAACCTGCCTGTAGCTCACCTTATTAAACCAAAGGCTGAGGCAGTTAAGCGTTGCAATGAGTGCCATTCGCAGAACTCAATGCTTATGGCTTCTCTTTATAAATTTGAATCGAAAGAACAGCGTAAGGATGGCTTCTTCAACGGGATAATCCTTAACCAGTCTTATGTGATCGGCGCAAACCGGAATGAATACCTTAACGTCCTGAGCCTCCTCATTTTTGCAGGTATGCTGGCGGTGATAGGCATTCATGTTTACTTTCGCATACGTAACAGGAAAAATATTAAACACTAGGAACGAAAATGTACTTATACCCTAAATGGCTGAGAGCCTGGCATGTTCTTAACGCAGTATTGTTCATAATCCTCATTGTTACGGGATTAAGCATGCAGTACACCGGTAAGAAGGATTATGTTCTTGTTGTGGGCTTTGAGTCTGCTGTACGGTGGCATAATTCGGCTGCTGTAATTCTGACTATTAACTATATCTTCTATGTTGCAGGGAACATCCTTACAAAAAACGGAAGGTACTACCGCATTAAACGCGACAGCTTCTTTTCCGACCTCTATAAGCAGATCAGATATTATTCTTATGGAATGTTCAAAGGAGAGAAACATCCATTCCCGGTGACTATGGAGAGGAAATTCAATCCTCTTCAGAAATTATCCTATGTACTGGCAATGTACCTGGCCCTGCCTCTTGTAATTATTTCAGGAATAGGTTTGATGTTCCCAGAAATTGTCGCTAAAGGCGTTCTTGGGGTTAGCGGAATGATACTCACTGATCTTCTGCATATTACAACGGGTTTCTTTCTCTCTGTTTTCCTTGTTATTCACGTTTATACCTGTACTCTGGGCAAAAAGCCCGGCACTCTCTTTATGAGTATGATCTCGGGATATCATGCAAGTGAAGATCATTACGACCTTGAGGATTAAAATTCTCAGTGGTTTACCGATAGTATATTATTTCTAAGGCATCAGGGAGGATAAGTCTCTTCTTCCCTGCCTTATCTTTCACAAACTACTTCCTTCTTCCTCCCTGCGTCCAGCGTCTTCCACCTTCCGCCTTCTGCCAAAAAAAAGGCGTCCCCAACGGAACGCCCTTTAATTATTTATGCTAAGTTCTTAGATAGCAGCAATCGATTCTTCAAGAAGTTTCTTGATGTAAGGATAGTTGTGAACACCCTTGCCACCACCTCTAACAACCATCTGGTAGTTGAGGATAGCGCCAAACTGTGCATTGGTGAGAGCCGGTAAAGAAACGTTTCCGAGGTTCGGGTTCTTCCAGTAACCGTCTGCATTTGAACCTGAATCATAGATGTCAAAATAACCATGATATGTGCCGTCAGCATCTTTCTCAAGGATATCATGTCCTGCGCCAATAGCATTAATATCAGCGGCAAGCTGTGTTATAAGTGTAGCTATGTCAGCTTTTGCAGCTGTAAGAGTTGCATTTGTAGCACTCATTGTTGAGTGGCAGCCAGTTGCGTTGCAACCATTATAGTTGGCTGTTGCCGAGAATGAGTGACCGCCTGCAAGACCTGAAGGAGTAGCCATGTGACATGTGTTGCATGATGCATTTGCCACGTGTGCTGACTGAGTATATGTTCCGGTACCGAATTCAATTGCACCAACACCAGCAGCCATAGCACCCTGTGTACCGTAGTGAACACCGGTTCTGTAGCTTATTGATGAAAGAGTGTAAGTAGCAGTTGGATCAGATACAAGTTTGCTATAGTCAATTACGTTTCCGTTTGAACCTGTTATAGGCCTTGGCTGGTGACATTTTGAACAGAGGTTTGCATCAGTCTTTGCAAAGTTGATCTCTTTTGCTGCTCCCCACATTGTCATTTTAACAGGAGAAACTGTTGCAAGAGGTGAAAACTCTGTGCCTGCATAGTCTGTGTGAAGTGCACTGTGGCAGGTGAAACAGCCTATCGGAGCAGGAAGTGCAAGAGCACTTGCTTCTGCTACGTAACTGTTTGTGTACTTGTTGCTTGCATCAGGACCTGCAAAGGTGGCAGGAGTGTTTTTTGCAACAACGTTCAGAAAACCCTGTGATGAATGGCATGGAGCGCATGCATTCCTTGTTCCTTCTTCATAAGCCTCTCCCTGAGCATGAAGAGAATAGTGGAACTCATTTGCAACTGCTTCAACAACTGTTTTGTTATGGCAGAGCTTGCATGTTTCATTTGCATCCTTACCATTAACACCGTTTGTACCGTTGGTACCGTTTGTACCATTGGTTCCCGCAGGACCCTGGGGGCCCATAGGACCTTCGCATGCTGTAAATAAAAAGCCTGCGATGGTCAGTAGTGACATTACTTTTAATAGGTTTTTCATATCAGGTTTGTTTAGTTAAAATTTTCTTTTTGCAATTTACACCAAGATCTGTTAATGCAATAACAATAACTGATGTTTTTTATTACTTTTTTTATTGATAGAAATGAACTGTATGATTGATAAATGTCATTTTTTATATTGATATTTGCCGATAATATCGCTGATTAATATTAATGCTTAAATTTCTTAACGTATTTTCCTGAAAATGACTGTTTTGAGCCTGATTAATAATTGTGAAAAATGCTCGGCTGGCTGGCCGAATTTCAAACACCTTACAAAGAATGAAATGGAGCTTCTTAACTCTAACAGGTATGAGGCAGCTTTCAGACCGGGTGAAGTAATGATAAAGCAGGGTTCCCCTTCATCAAATGCTCTTTTTATGGCAACAGGATTTGCCAGGAGTTATATTGAGGGATTAAATGGTAAGAATCTGATAATTGACATCGAAAAACCGGGGAATCTGATCCTTGGTCCCGGAGCCTGGGCGAATTCCCGCCATAATTATTCAGTAGCTGCAATTTCTCAGGTTCAGGCCTGTTTTGTAAGCACTGAGATTATCAAGCAGTTTTCACGTACAAACAGTGCGTTTGCCGAGAGCCTGCTTTCTGATTACTGCAAAAAATCAGTTAGGCTTCATGAAAGAATGGCCAGCCTTATCCAGAAGAGAATGGCCGGAAGGCTTGCTGATATACTTATATATATGTCTGATGATGTTTTCGGCGCTGAAGAATATGAAATGATCCTGACACGTCAGGAACTTGGAGAAATGACCGGTATGGCAAAAGAATGCGTTGTGCGTATTCTGCGCGAATTTGAAGATGACGGTATTATTGAATCCGATTCTTCCCATGTAAGAATACTCGACAGACACAGACTTCACAATACCGCAGCGAAAGGATAAAGCAAGACTGAAACAGGCTTCAGAATACTCAAAATGCTGATGATTGCAACATTAGTCTCACAATACATTTATAAAATTATATTTGCGGTTTTTAATTAAACTCCAAACTCCAAACTCAAAATATGAAATACCTCAAATTAATCTTCACACCGGCAGCAATGGGCATTCTGTTCATAGTCTTTGCCCTTTCAATGGCCATTGCAACATTTCTTGAAAATGATTTCGGATCAGTGGCAGCATATAATATGGTATATGGAACAAAATGGTTCGAGTTCATACTTATCCTGCTTGCTGCCAACCTCATTGGACAGCTTGTAATCTACAGGCTTTTCCGCAGGCAAAAGCTTCCTGTTGCGATATTCCATCTTGCCTTTGTGCTTATGCTTGCAGGCGCTGCAATAACACGCTATTTCGGATGGGAAGGTTCTATGCATATAAGGGAGGGTGAGAACCAGGACAAGTGTTACTCACTGGCAAGGAAAATAAGTTATGTCATAACAGACGGATCGGGTAAGGTCACCGGATCAAACAGCACTCCTTACTCAATGACCTCGGTATCTGCCGATGAATACAGGAAAAAAGTAAGCATAAACAACAGGGATTATACTCTTGAACTCTCAAAGATAATTCCCAATGCAACTGAACAGGTAAGCGAAAATCCCGCCGGAGTGCCTGTAGTCTCGCTTATGCTGACTAAGGACATGATGAACAGGCAGAATGTCGTACTGAAGAAAGGGGAGGTTAAATCAGCCTATGGAGTATCAATATCATTTGATGAGGAGGTTCCCGGAGATCTGAGAATAGCGTTTGATTCGGGAAATTTCGTCGCCTCGGCAGATAAGGAACTCACTGTAATGACAATGATGGCTCATTCCTCTGGCCCGGCTGAATCGGGCAGGGAAGTCATCCTTAAGCCCATGCAGATTCTTTCATTCGGAGATATTAAGATTATACCTGAGAAACTAGTAAATGCTGGTGGTTACAAGGCTGCAGCAGTAAATCCCGTGGAAACTGAAACAGGCCAGAATGCCTTCATTTTCAATATCTTCAGTGGAAATGATTCAAAAACAGTTTACCTCTGGGACCGCAATGATTCTGAATACGGTGAAGCTTCCTGCATTATAGACGGAAGTAAACTGGCAATCCGCTATGGTTCTGAGGAGATAAAGCTGCCTTTTGAAATTAAGCTGAATGATTTCATCCTTGAACGTTATCCCGGTTCCTCAAGCCCTTCAGGCTACAAGAGCAACGTGGTGCTTACCGACAAGGCAAATAATGTGGATATGCCCTTCCTCATTTTTATGAATAACATTCTGAAATACAGGGGCTACAGGTTCTACCAGTCATCATTCGACAAAGATGAAAAAGGAACCATACTCTCTGTAAACCACGATTTTGCAGGTATGCTCGTATCTTATACCGGATATGCCTTCCTGTTCATTTTTATTATTGTGTCACTGATAAACAGGAATTCCCTTTTCCATAATATAAGTGCCGGTCACTGGAATTCTCTTATAAGGAAATCGGTTCCTGTCATACTTGTATTTATTCTTACAGGATTTTCGGCTCTTGATGCCCAGAAACTCATTCCCGATAAAAAATCTGCTGAAGAATTCGGGAAGATCCTTGTTCAGGACCAGAAGGGAAGAACAGAGCCCTTATTCACTCTCAGCAATGATATCCTGCGCAAGGTTACACGTTCAAATCAATTTGAGGGAATGACTTCAATGCAGGTTTTCATGGGAATCTATCTCGACTTCGATAACTGGAAGGATTATCCGATTATCAGGGTTTCGAATGATGATCTGAAAAAGGCAATAGGCGTCAGTGGCAAATATGCTGCCTTCACCGATCTTATTAACCTTGATGACGGATCATACAGGATATCTGCCGATGTGAATAAGGCTTATGCAAAGGCCCCGGGCGAAAGGAATAAGTACGATAAGGAACTGATGAAAGTCGATGAACGTGTGAATATAGTGTACATGATCTACAAAGGTGATTTCATGAGGCTGTTCCCGCTTAAGAATGGTACAAACGACTGGGTATCACCTGAATCAGCCCTTGCCGGAGCAGTGAATAAGGATGATTCAACTTACCTTTCAGGTATTATGCCTGTGCTGTCTGATGCTTTTCATAATGGCAACTTTACAACTGTCAGGCAGGTTACTAATTCAATATCCGATTACCAGGAAAGATTTTCAGATTATGAACTGCCTTCATCGTCAAGAACAGCTATTGAACTTGCATATTTCAAAATGAGCATCTTCGAAAGACTGTTTCCCTATTACGCAACTGTGGGCATTGTAATGCTGCTCATTCTTATCGCAAACGTTATACGGGGCAGAAAAGATAAATCATTGTATATACGCATCCTTTCAGGGCTCCTTCTTGCCGGATTTGTTTTCCATACCCTCGGACTTGGTTTAAGGTGGTACATTTCAGGCCATTCACCCATGAGCAACGGTTATGAGTCAATGATATTCATATCGTGGGTTACACTTCTTGCCGGTTTTATCTTCAGCAGGAAATCACCTTTTGCCCTGTCAGCCACTGCAGTGCTTGGCTCAATGACTCTTATGGTGGCCCACCTCAGCTTTATGGATCCTGAGATCACAAATCTTGTGCCTGTACTTAAGTCATACTGGCTTACACTTCATGTTTCAGTTATAACCGGCAGCTACGGTTTCCTTGGACTGGGAGCCATACTCGGACTTATAACAATGATATTGCTTTCACTTTCAAATAATCAGAACAGGGAGAGAATCTCAAACACTATTGATGAACTTACAGTAATTAATTACAAGACACTCACCCTTGGACTTTATTTCCTTACAATAGGAACTTTCCTTGGCGCTGTATGGGCAAATGAATCATGGGGCCGTTACTGGGGCTGGGATCCAAAGGAAACATGGTCACTTATCACAGTTATCCTGTACAGCCTTGTTATCCACAGCAGGAATATTCCTGCAATGAAGGATATCTTTACGTTCAACCTACTTTCACTCTTTGCATTCTCTTCTGTTCTCATGACATATTTCGGAGTAAACTACTATCTATCGGGACTGCATTCTTATGCCGCCGGAGATCCTGTGCCCGTTCCGTCATTTGTTTACGTTGCAGTTATCCTTCTTACCGGACTGGCTGTTACTGCATATTACAAATATGCTTCAGTTAAAAAGTGAGCCTGGAATAAAATAAGAAAGCCGCCCGTAGAAAGGGCGGCTTCTTCATTTCGGGTGGAAGATGGGGTTCGAACCCACGACCCTCGGAACCACAATCCGGTACTCTAACCAGCTGAGCTACATCCACCGTTTCGGAGTGCAAAATAAGCTCAAAAATTCTATTTCACAAAATTTTACTTTTATTTTCTCATAAACTGCCATTTACTATCTTTGTCAGGTTTACTGAAAAACAGCTTACTGAGCTGCAATATTTTAAGGGAAAAGCAGTTTGACAGTTAAAACAAAAAAATCAGGATTGAGGAAACTAAAACTTATCGATAATATCTCAGGGCTACAGCTTTTTCAGCTGATGAAGCCTGTTATATTCCTGATAATCAGTATAGTATTTACTAAAAGCCATCTTACCCGCGCCGATATTGGTAAATGGGAGATGTTCATGTTCATAGGAGGACTGCTTACTTTCTTCTGGGTCACAGGTGTGATCCAGTCCCTATTGCCTCTCTACCACAGAAACAAAACTTACAGAAAAATAGGGGATAACGGTTCGGAAAAATCTCCCGAGATCTTTAATGCCTTTCTTCTTCTCTGTTTTTTCAGCCTTCTGGTTTTCGCACTTGGCCATGCCTTCAAGAACAATTTCTCGGTTTTCCATTTCAGGGGCAATGTTCCGTACATTAATCTGCTGCTTCTCTATGTCCTCCTGAGCAGCCCTGTATGCCTGATTGAATATATCTATCTTCTGAATAACCGCTCATACAGGATTTTCCAGTACGGTTTATATACTTATTCAGTGCAGCTTGTGCTGATTACTCTGCCATTGATTCTGGGAAAAGATATAATATGGTCCATTTACGGACTGCTTGCAGTAACAGGAGTAAGGTGGATCTGGCTGATATTTCTTCTTCGCCGTTATACTGACATGACTATTTCCTGGCAATTCATGAAAGAGCATCTCTATCTTGGAACACCGCTTATATTGACGTCTCTTATTAGTGGATCAGCCCAGTATACTGATGGTATAATAATTTCAGCCGTTTACCGCGATCCTGCAATGTTTGCATGGTTCAGGTACGGGGCCAAGGAATTCCCGCTTGTGCTGATGCTTGCCAATGCACTCAGCAATGCCATGCTGCCTGAGTTCTCAACACGCGAGCGGATGAAAGAGTCCCTCGCAAAAATCAGGGTCAAGTCGAAAAGGCTTATGCACATTCTCTTCCCTTCGGCAATAGCCTTTATGCTTCTGGCAAGGTGGATTTACCCGAGGATGTTCAACCCCGAATTCCAGAAAAGCGCGGATGTATTCCTTATTTATTCACTGCTTATAATTCCCAGGCTTGTCTTTCCCCAGACTGTTATTGTAGGAAGGAAGAAGACGCATATTACCCTCATTGCTGCACTGCTTGAGCTTGCAATAAATATACCTTTCAGTCTCCTGATGATAAAATGGGGTTACGGCATTGTAGGTGTGGCCCTCTCAACCTTTGTTGTCTATTTAATTGGCAAGGCCTTCCTTATTGCCTACCTTTGGATCAGGATGAATATCAGGCCTTCGGATTATATTCCTGTCAGGCTTTACCTCTTTTACAGCGCCCTTATTGGTATCGTGTTCGTTCTTATCGACCACAGGATTATCGATATACA
>CAZEYY010000013.1:0-12978 GCA_964516485.1 uncultured Rikenellaceae bacterium | reverse complement strand
GCCCTTCCGCCCTTCCGCCTTTTTTTCTATCTTTGCCGCAAGGGTAAAAAATGGTTTTATGACAGTTCATGAAGTACTCACCGGACAGCAGCGCAGGGATTTTGTCTCTTTTCCAAAATGGCTGTACAGGGACGATCCCAACTGGATCTGCCCGCTCGATTCTGGTGTTGAAGGTGTTTTCGATCCGAAAATAAATCATTCATTCAGAAACGGGCAGGCTTCAAGGTGGCTGCTGAAATCAGATGATAATAAAACTATTGGAAGGATAGGGGCCTTTATTGATAATATCCGCTCGGCAGCTCATAACCAGCCAACAGGTGGCATTGGATTCTTTGAGGTGATCGATTCTGCCGATGCTGCCTTCATGCTGTTCGATACTGCAATAGGATGGCTCAGGGAAAGAGGCATTGAAGCTGTTGATGGTCCGGTTAACTTCGGGGAGAATGACAATTACTGGGGACTGCTTGTTGATGGCTTTGTGCAGCAGGGCTTCGGCATGCCATACAATAAACAGTACTACAGGAAGTTTTTTGAAGATTATGGTTTCAGGAAGTATTTTGAACAGTATTCATACCACCGCGCAGTCAGGGAAAATGATGGTACAATTGTTGAGTTCCCTGCCCGCATAATGAAAATTGCAGCCTGGCTTGCAAAGCGACCGGGTTTTTCATTCCGCCACTTCGAAATAAAAAACAGGGCAAAGTATATAAATGATATAGTCACAATATATAACGCAACCTGGTCGGCATTCAAGGAAGATTTTACTCCGCTTGAAAAGGACATACTATATGAATCCTTTGAAAAGGCAAAACCAATACTTGATGAGGAACTTATCTGGTTTGCCTATCATAACGATACTCCGATCTCATTCTTTGTGCTTCTTCCCGATCTGAACCAGATACTGAGGCATCTTGACGGAAGAATGAATCTGTGGAATATGCTGAAATTCCTTTATTACAGGGAAACCAATGAGATGACACGAATGCGCGCTGTTGTGGGGGGAGTGCATCCTTCATTCCAGAATAGCGGTGTGGAATCTGCCATATTCTATCATCTTTACGATGTGTTTAAAAGAAAGCCCTGGTTCAGGGAGCTCGAACTGTCATGGCTGGGAGACTATAATCCAAAGATGATGGCTGTTTATGAAGCCATCGGGGCGCACAAGGCCAAAACACACATGACGCTCAGGTACCTTATTAATGATAAGCTGACATTCAAAACCTTCAGGGAAGAGATGCATGAAAAAGGCAAATTGTAATAAATTTCGATTTCTTTTTGTTTTTACAAGAAATGTCATTAATTTTGCAGTCCCTAATCAAAAATAAATCGTTTAGGTAAAGAATTTAAAAAGATTGAACAATGAAAAATGGAATTCATCCCAACAGTTACAGGTTCGTTGTATTTCAGGATATGTCAAATGGTCATACTTTCCTGAGTAAATCAACAGCGCCTTCAAAGGACAATATCAAATGGGAAGATGGAAATGAATACCCGCTCATAAAGCTCGAAATTTCAAATACTTCACATCCTTTCTATACAGGTAAGATGAAGCTTGTTGACACCGCCGGAAGGGTTGATAAGTTCATGAACCGCTACAAGGATCACGTTGGAAAGAAGAAGTAATCAGGATATTTTCTTGAAAAAGGGGCCGGAAGCCCCTTTTTTTATGACATAAAATACTGGCACAATCATTGATCAGCTGTAAAGCATCGCTGATACAAAGAAATAAAGTGTAAATTTGGAAATAAGGAGCATTCTCAGATGGAAAGAAAATTCAGGAAAGCATCAGCCGAAATATTATTGCCAGATATCCTTGACGGTGAGGGAGATATAATTCCTATAATTGCCGATGGCGATGACGGGGAGCTTGAGGACGTTGAGGTGCCTGAAACATTGCCCATCCTCTCCCTGAGGAATACTGTGCTGTTTCCCGGAGTAGTGCTTCCCATCTCAATAGGCAGGCCGAAATCAATCCAGCTCATTAAGGACGCTTACCGGACTGACAAGATTGTCGGTACTGTGGCCCAGAAGGATCCCGACCTTGAAAATCCTCAGTTTTCTGACCTCCACACTATCGGAACAATAGGTCAGATTGTAAAGCTTCTCGAAATGCCTGACGGATCAACTACTGCAATAATTCAGGGTCGTAAGCGCATGATGCTCAGCGAACTTGTATCGGAAGATCCGTATTTTGTGGCTAAGGTCACCACTCTGCCTGAGGTCAGGCCCGATGTGACAAGCAAGGACTTTGATGCAATTGTCGGCTCGCTCAAAGACCTGTCACTCAAGATAATAAAGATCAATCCGAACATAAGCCCGGAAGCTTCATTTGCAATCAAAAACATAGAGAATAATACTTATCTCATCAATTTCATCTGTTCAAATACCGATATAAAGGTTCAGGACAAACAAAAACTTCTGGAGATAAACAGCCTGCGCGACAGGGGCTTCTCATTGCTTGAATTCCTTGTTCAGGAAATCCAGGTTCTGGAACTTAAGAATGAACTGCAGTCGAAGGTAAAAAGCGACCTGGACCAGCAACAGAGGGAGTTCCTGCTTCATCAGCAGATGAAGACTATTCAGAATGAACTGGGAGGGAACCCTCTTGAAAAGGAAATTGAGGAATACCGAAGAAAAGCAGAATCAAAAAAATGGAATGAAGATGTCAGGAAGGTGTTTACAAGAGAACTTGATAAGCTTCATCGTCTGAATCCTGCTGCCGCTGAGTACTCGGTACAGGTAAATTATATCCAGACTCTCCTCGATCTTCCATGGGATACTTATTCAAAAGATAATCTTGATCTTAATAATGCAAGGAGAGTCCTTAATGAAGACCATTTCGGACTCGATGAAGTGAAGGAAAGAATACTTGAACATCTTGCAGTGCTCAAGCTAAAAGGAGACCTGAAATCACCTATTCTCTGCCTTTACGGACCTCCCGGAGTCGGCAAGACCTCGCTCGGAAAATCAGTTGCAAAAGCTCTTGGCAGAAAGTATGTCAGAATGTCACTTGGAGGCCTGCATGATGAGGCAGAGATCAGGGGGCACAGAAAAACATATATAGGCGCAATGCCCGGAAGGATAATTCAGAATATCAGGAGAGCAGGTTCTTCAAATCCTGTTTTTATCCTTGATGAGATCGATAAAGTGGGTCAGGATTTCAGGGGCGATCCTTCCTCGGCTCTCCTTGAAGTTCTTGATCCTGAGCAGAACAGCACCTTTTTTGATAACTTTATTGAACTTGAATACGATCTCTCAAAGGTCCTGTTCATAGCTACTGCCAATACACTCACAACAATAAGTCCTGCCCTCCGCGACAGGATGGAAATGATCGAGATAACCGGCTACCTTGTTGAGGAGAAACTCGAAATTGCAGAACGTCATCTGTTCCCCCGGCAGCTCGAAAACCATGGTGTTAAGCCTGAGCAGCTTAAAATTAGCAAGAAGGTCATGGAAGCTGTTATCGATAAATATACAAGGGAATCAGGTGTAAGAGAACTTGATAAAAAACTTGCGAAGATTGTCAGGGTCACAGCAAAAGATATAGCCTCTGAAAGGTACTATGATACTGATCTTCAGGAAGAAAGCCTGTCAGAAATACTTGGTCCAGCAAAATTCACCCGCGACCTTTATTCGGGAAATGACCAGGCTGGTGTTGTTACAGGCCTCGCATGGACTGCTGCAGGAGGAGAGATACTCTTCGTGGAAACAAGCCTGAGCAAGGGTAACGGAAAGCTGACTTTAACCGGGAATCTCGGGGAAGTGATGAAGGAATCTGCAATAATTGCTCATGAATATCTTAAGGCAAATGCTGAATTGCTGGGGCTTCCTGATAATTTTTCAGATAAGTGGAACCTGCATATTCATGTTCCGGAAGGAGCGATTCCCAAAGACGGTCCCTCTGCCGGGATAACAATGGCAACCTCAATTGCTTCAGCCTTCACCCAGCGGAAGGTTAAGAAATTTATTGCAATGACAGGTGAGATCACCCTGCGCGGAAAGGTCCTCGCAGTAGGCGGAATAAAGGAAAAAATCCTTGCTGCAAAACGTTCAAGCATAAGGGAGATAATTCTTTCGGTTGACAACAGGAAAGATGTGGAGAGCATTAATGCCATATATATCAAAGGATTGAAGTTTCATTATGTTGAAACAATAATGGAAGCGCTCAACCTTGCAATTCTGAAGCAGAAAGTGCTTAATCCGAAAAAAATAACCTTTTAATGAAAAGAACCGCTGTTTTCCCCGGGTCCTTCGATCCCTTTACAATAGGGCACGAGGGCATTGTGCGAAGGGCACTTGGAATCTTTGACGAGATAATAATTGCCTTAGGAGCAAATGCTCTGAAAAAGAGCTATTATTCACTCGCCACGAGGAAGGAAATGATTTCACTTGTGTTCAGGGATGAGCCAAGAATCAGAGTGGCTCATTATGAAGGGCTTACAGTAGATTATTGCAAGGCTCAGGGGATAGGGTATCTGCTCAGGGGTCTCAGGACAGCTGCCGATTTTGAATTTGAAAGAGCAATAGCCCAGTCAAATAAGGTGCTGGCGCCGGATATTGAATCGGTATTCCTGCTCACAATTCCGGAACACAGTCATATCAATTCAACTATTGTAAGGGATATTATAAGAAGCGGGGGAGATGCTTCTGTTTTTGTGCCTGCTTCAATTGACCTGACCCGTTTCAGAGGAGAGGAATAATTCTATATTTTTAAAATACAGCTGTTTATTACTTCCATCAGGGAATACCATGCATTTCCTTTTATATCATTCAGCTCATCAGGAAGCAGCCAGTCAACTTTAGTTATACCTTCTTCAGTCTGTGGCTCTGTTATCATTTCACCATCATAGTACATCTCGAACCAGTGAGTTTTTTTCAGATAGGAGATACCTTCCCAGGAATAGGTGTGGTAGGTGGGGCTTAAGGTCTTTTCTATCCTGTGGCCAGATATGCCGCACTCTTCGGCAACTTCCCTCAGGGCACATTCTTCAGGCGCCTCACCGGGTTCAATATGTCCCTTCGGAAGGTCAATCCTGCCCCTCTTTTCAATAAAAAGGAATTTACCGCTGCTGTGTCTCACAAGACCTCCGGCTGCTTCAACTTCATTGAAGTAAATCCTGAAGATTTTCCAGAGATGTTTTATGTCAGGCCCATAGATATTTATGCTGGATATCGTTTTATCCTCCTGAAAATGAGATATAAGCTCATAAAGTTCCGAGGTGTCATTGAATTTATGGAATAAGGAGTATTTTTGTAACCTGTCAGGTTCGGGGCTAAGTACAATGAATCTGTTCTCGAAATGAACTTTAAACAATTGCATAATGGACAAGTTTGCAAAAAAAACAGCTGAATTTCTACTACAAATTAAAGCAATTAAATTGCAACCGTCAAATCCTTTTACATGGGCTTCGGGATGGAAATCACCTATTTATTGTGATAACCGCAAGACTCTTTCATATCCTGAAGTGAGGTCTTTCCTGAGCGATTCATTTGCCTCAATGGTCAGGGAGCTTTATCCTCAGGCACAGGTAATTGCAGGAGTTGCAACAGGTGCTATTGCCCATGGTGCACTGACTGCCGACAAGCTTAAGCTTCCCTTTATATACGTGCGTTCGGAAGCCAAGGAACATGGCCTTGGAAACCAGATTGAAGGTTATTTTGAAAAGGGCCAGAAGGTAGTTGTGATAGAGGACCTGATATCAACAGGTGGCAGCAGCCTTAATGCCGTTAAAGCCCTGCGGGATGCAGGTTGTGAGGTGCTTGGCATGGTTGCAATATTCACTTATGAATTTCAGAAGGCCGCAGATGCCTTTGCTGCAGCCGGCTGTAAGCTGAATACTCTGAGTTCCTATTCAGTGCTGACAGACACTGCGGTAAGTACTGGTTACATAGGCGCAGCTGAGGTGGAAACACTTAAGAAGTGGCGCACCGATCCTTCAAACTGGGGAAAACAGTAGTCATGCAGGAACCATCAATTTATATCGGACGTCCCGGACAACTGAGCTGCTCCGCTGAAAAAGCATTCACCTTTATCTCAGATCTCAGAAATCTGGGAAGATTCGCAAAAGAGGGTACCGTGTCCGACTGGCAGGCTGAAAAGGATACATGCAGCTTTGCCGTATCAATGATGGGGCGGGTACATATAAGGATAAGGGAGAAGGAAGACAACGTAAGGGTTGTTTATGAGGGCGATGCCCTGAATAAAAATGATTTCACAATGGAGATCAGCCTTGCAGGTATGCCTGACGAACCTGCTCAGGCCCGGCTTACACTGAAAGCAGACCTTAATCCGATGATGAAAATGATTGCCGACAAGCCAATCAGACAGTTTATTGAAATTCTGATGCAGGAGATGGAAAAATTCAGGGACTGGAATGATGCAGCCCGCTGAACTCAACCTCCTTGAATGAATAGTTACGAAGAATGCCTGTATTATCCTCAATAACAATAAAGCCTTCATTCTTCACATCAGTTATCCTTCCATGGAATTCACCTTTGGCATCGGTAAACAGACTCCAGTCATTAAGCCTGTAAAGTCTTGACAGGTAATTGCTTCTGATTGTATCTGCCTCTCCGCTCCTTAGGCTGAGATATCTTTTCTCAACTGCTTCAAACAACTCACCAAGGCTCTTGTCACAGTCATGTTCAATTCCGGTGACAGCTGAGAGTGATATTGCGTTGAAGGACTTTTCCGGGAAGATTTTCTGATTAATATTAAGTCCGATCCCGACAACAGATGAAGAGATTGAATTGTCAATTATTGAGTTTTCAATGAGAATGCCTGCTATTTTGTCACTTTTTACATAAATATCATTCGGCCATTTGATTTTAACATCAGTTATATACTTGTCGAGAAAGTCGGTAATACCGAGTGAAACTGACATTGAAACAAGGAACTGATCGGCCGGTTGAATGAAGGTTGGTTTCAGTATAATGCTGAATAACAGGTTTTTACCTTTCTCTGATTCCCATTTGTTCCCTGCCTGTCCACGGCCTGATGACTGGAAGGCAGCCCTTACAACAGTACCTTCACTGACATCCCCGGTTTTCAGCATTGTCAGGGCATGATTATTAGTCGATGGCAGATTTTCGAAGTACAGGATATTTGAGCCTAAAAGCATGATAATTAAGTTTTTATGTTGAGCGTTGTGTTTTTATCTGTTTAATTGGAAATTCAATTGAACATTGGCATTGAAATTGAACAATAGTTTGTGTCAAAAGTACAGATAATTGTGGTACTTTTGCGGCTTGGTATCAATGTGTTTATCAGATGAGAAAAAAGACAGACGGAACAGATTTGCTTCTTAAGGCTATTATAAATGGAATTCATGAAAAGAAAGGTCAGAATGTACTTAAAATTGATCTCAGGAAGCTTGAGAACAGAATAGCTGATTATTTTGTAATCTGTCATGCCTCATCAACAACCCAGGTCAGTGCCCTGAGCGATTCAATAGACGATGTTGTAAGAAAGGAAGCAGACCAGAAACCTGTTCATATTGAAGGACTTGACAATTGCCTTTGGGTACTGATTGATTATGGCGATGTTGTTGTGCATGTGTTTGTTGAGGAGTACAGGAATTTTTACAGCCTCGAGTCATTATGGGCTGATGCAGTAATTGAAGCAGTTGAGGATAAAAAAAGTAAGGAGAAATAATGGAGAATAACGACGATAATAAAAATACCGGTAATAAAGCGGACAAGAACCTAAAACCAAGGTTCAATTCAAACTGGATCTTCCTGATTGTGGCCCTGGCTTTTATAGCGGTCAATTTTCTGTATGTCGGAAAAACAGTTCAGAAAACCACCACAAGCGGCATGAAGGAAATGATCGCCAGCCGCGATATTGAAAAGATTATAGTGATTAACAAGGAGGAGGCTGAGATCTACCTCAAAAAGGAAGCTCTTGAATCGGGCAGGTATCCAAAGGTACCTAAGCCAGGTACAGGTTTTGCCACTATTTCAACACCCAAGCCTCATTTTTCATATACAATAGGCGATATAAGCAGTTTTGAGCCTTTTATCCTTGAGGCACAAAAGAATGCCGGATACACCGACAAGGAGCTGATATATCCCGATTATCAGACAAGACATAACTGGTTTGCCGATGCATTGTCGTGGCTTCTTCTTCCTGCAATCCTTATCGGCTTCTGGCTCTTTATGATGCGCAGAATGTCAGGCGGCGGAGCAGGAGGGGCAGGTGGAATCTTCAACGTAGGGAAATCGCGTGCCCAGATCTTCGATAAGGATAACAATGTGAAGCTTAATTTCTCTGACGTGGCTGGTCTTGAAGAGGCTAAGACTGAAGTTATGGAAATTGTCGACTTCCTGAAAAATCCGAAGAAATATACCCAGCTGGGAGGAAAAATACCCAAGGGAGCCCTTCTGATAGGTCCTCCCGGAACAGGCAAGACAATGCTTGCAAAAGCAGTTGCCGGCGAAGCGAATGTTCCTTTCTTTTCAATTTCCGGATCCGACTTTGTCGAGATGTTCGTTGGTGTGGGAGCTTCCAGGGTGAGGGATCTCTTCAAACAGGCAAAGGAAAAGGCGCCTTGCATAGTTTTCATAGATGAGATTGATGCTGTAGGACGTGCCAGGGGAAAAAATGCGAATTTCGGATCAAATGATGAGAGGGAAAATACTCTTAACCAGCTCCTTACGGAGATGGACGGTTTCGGTACAAACCTCGGTGTGATAATTCTTGCAGCTACAAACAGGGCTGATATCCTCGACAGAGCGCTTATGAGGGCCGGCCGTTTTGACAGGCAGATACATGTTGAACTGCCTGACCTGCCGGAACGTGAGGCAATTTTCAAGGTTCATCTGCGTCCTATTAAGCTTGAAAAGGATTTCGATGTCAGTTTTCTTGCCAAACAAACTCCCGGTTTTTCAGGCGCTGACATAGCTAACGTATGTAATGAAGCTGCACTTATTGCCGCCCGCAGAAACAAGACTGTTGTTGAAAAGCAGGACTTCCTTGATGCTGTTGACAGGATAGTGGGAGGGCTTGAAAGAAAGACAAAGATAATCTCTCCTCTTGAGAAAAAGACAATTGCATATCATGAGGCAGGACATGCCACTGTAAGCTGGCTTCTTGAACATGCAAGCCCGCTTCTCAAAGTAACAATAATTCCGAGGGGAAGAGCCCTGGGAGCAGCATGGTATCTGCCCGAGGAACGTCAGCTCACAACACGTGAACAGCTGCTCGACGAGATGGCCTATGCACTTGGAGGAAGAGCTGCCGAGGAACTTATTTTCGATAAAATTTCAACGGGTGCACTCAGTGACCTGGAGAAGATAACAAAACAGGCCTATGCAATGGTCTCCTACTTCGGAATGAGCGAGAAGGTTGGAAATCTGAGTTTCTACGATTCTTCAGGCCAGTCAGATTTTGGTTTTACAAAGCCCTACAGTGAAAAGACTGCAGAACTGATTGATCAGGAAGTGAAGGGAATAATTAATGAGTCCTACGAACGTGCTAAAGAGGTCCTGAAAACAAATATGAAGGGACTTACCGAACTTGCTGAAATACTGCTTGAAAAAGAGGTTATTTTCAGCGAGGACCTTGAAAGGATCTTCGGAAAGAGGAAAGCAGACATCGTAAAAGAACAGCAGGAAGCTGCAGGTAAATCCAGGGCTAAATCCGGGAAAAAATCTGAAGTTCCGGAATCCCCGAAAGCTAACGGACAGGTAATATTGCCTGAATTAGCTGAATCTGTTAAGAAGAAGGAAAAAAAACAGGACAAAAAGCAGGAGAAAAAAGAAAAAAAGAAGGATAAATAAATAACTCAGGCTTTGAATAATTTTTTCAGACGTACACTCACGGGAGCCTGGATTGTGATCTTTGTGCTCGGCGGATTCTGGCTTCATCCGCTGACCTTCGTACTTGCCGGTCTTGTAATACTTGCTGGTACCCAGTACGAGTACTTAATAATGATACGGAATACAGGCGTTAAGCCTCAGCTCCTGCCCGGAATGATAACAGCAGCGGCATCTTATCTGATCGCAACGCTTATTGCGGCAGGTATCCTGCCTGTTAAATTCTTCCTGGTACTTATCCCCGTGATGCTTCTGATTATGATTGTCGAACTGTATCGCAGGCAGGATAAACCATTTGATTCACTGGCACATACCTTCTTTTCGGTTCTTTATACCGGAATACCCCTGTCGATGTTCCCTTTTGCTGCCTTTTCAAGAAGCGGACTTGATTCAATACTCCCGCACAGGCTTGAGATGTTTTCCCCGGGCATAATAATCGGTTTCTTTCTGCTTATCTGGGCCAATGACACAGGAGCTTACCTTGCAGGTGTGTCATTTGGAAAACACAAGCTGTTTGAACGGATCTCACCGAAAAAGACCTGGGAGGGTTTTTTTGGAGGAGTGTTGCTTGTTGTGATTGTCGCATGGCTGCTTTCATCATGGCTGGGCGTTGTTGGCAGGACACAATGGATAATCATTGCACTGATTGTTTCTGTTGCAGGTACCTATGGCGATCTTATTGAATCGATGCTAAAAAGAAGCCTTGGAGTAAAGGACTCTGGAACCATTATGCCCGGTCACGGAGGCTTTCTTGACAGGTTCGACAGTGCAATAATCTCATTCCCCCTTGTATATCTTTTTATCGCTCTGTTTGGATGATTTGCAAGACTTGATTAGTTTTGTGCAAATTTTTGTTAAATGAGTATTCATAAGGAAGGATATAAAATACTTGGATTTGGTTTTGCTACTTTACTCGTATTAAATATAATAATTAACATCTTCTGGGGCGATTATGAAATCCTGAAATGGGGATTCCTGATTCTGTCCTTTATGCTTTATCTTTTTCTTCTCTTTTTCTTCAGATGGCCGGAAAGGGCTATTGAACCCACCCACGGACTTGTCTATGCCCCTGCCGACGGGAAAGTTGTTGTAATTGAAGAAACAGAGGAAAAGGAATATTTCAAAGACACACGCCTCCAGGTTTCTATCTTCATGTCTCCGTTTAATGTTCACAGTAACAGGTATCCTGTTTCGGGTAAGATAAAATATGTGCGGTACCACCCGGGAAGCTATATGGTGGCATGGCATCCCAAATCCTCAGAGCTGAATGAAAGAAGCTCAATTGTTATTGAGACTGCTGAAGGTACTGAGATTCTTGTCAGACAGATTGCCGGTGCAGTGGCAAGACGTATTGTGACCTATGCTAAGGAAGACCTGAAAGTGAAACAGGGAGATGAACTGGGATTTATCAAGTTCGGATCGCGCGTTGACATTTTCCTGCCGGTCGGAACAGAGATAGAAATACCAATCCTTCAGCAGGTAAGGGCAAATAAGGACATCATCGCCAAAATCTGAAAATTTAATTTTAAATGAGATCAACAGACAATAAGATAACTGAAATCACAAAAGATGTCAGCTGGATCGGAGTTCTTGATTATGATATCAGGACTTTCGATATTGTTATGACTACTGAGCACGGAACAACCTACAATTCATATTTTATTAATGCAGGAAAGAAAGCCATTGTTGAACTGGCCAAAGCAAAATTCTGTGATGTCTTTCTGGAGAAACTCCGCAAGTTGACGGATCTTTCTGAAATACAGTACATTATAGTTGATCATACAGAACCTGATCATGTAGGAAGCCTGAAGGTCCTTCTCGACCTTATTCCTGATGTTATTGTTGTGGGTTCAGGAAATGCAATCAGGTACCTCGGGGATATACTCAACAAGCCTTTCAGGTCGCTTGTTGTAAAGCATGGAGACAAGCTTGATCTTGGAAATAAAACACTGACGTTTATTGCCGCTCCGAATCTTCACTGGCCTGATACCATCTACACTTACCTCGAAGAGGATAAGGTGCTGTTTACCTGTGATTCGTTCGGCGCACACTATTGTTCCGAAAATCTCTTCAGTAACTTTGATGAGTCTTATACAGAGTCGTTTAAGTATTATTTTGATGTGATCCTCAGACCTTTCAGCAGGTTTATGCTGAAGGCAATCGATTTTATCAGGCCCATGCAGATTGATTATATATGCACAGGGCACGGACCAGTGCACAGGGGCAAAAGCATTGCCACAGCTATGGAGCTTTCTTCCGTATGGGCCCGTGAATACATGGCCAGGACAACAGATAAAAATGGCTACAATATCTTTGTTGCATACATTTCAGCTTACGGGTACACAAAAGAAGCAGCATCAATTATTGCACGAGGCATTGAGGAAACACAGGATATAAAATGCGAAGTGGCAGACATAGAGGACATACCGCTTAACATTCTTGAAGAAAAACTTACTAACTGCGACGGACTTATTGTCGGCTCTCCGACAATAAACCAGAATACCCTCTTGCCTGTTTACAGGCTGTTTGCACTTGTCAACCCGATAAGAGACAAGGGAAAACTCGCAGGTTCATTCGGATCGTACGGGTGGAGCGGAGAAGCCCCCGGGATAATACTCGACACTTTCCGGTCACTTAAGTTTAAAACCTTCGAGGAACCAGGCGGAGTTAAATTTTCTCCCGAAGGTTCCAAGGAAGACTTCCTGCTGGAATACGGAAGAAAGTACGCAGTGACCTTTATGAATGAATGCGGGAGAAAATAGAAAGGTGCCCTTTTGAGGCACCCTTCCGGTTTTAAAAAATCCTGATTTACGAGATCGCAATCTGGCGTGAGAGGTTCTTCTTCTCTTCTGCCATCTTCGGGAGGCTGATTGTCAGAATGCCATCTTTGTAATTAGCCTCAATCCTGTCCCTGTTAACATTTTCCGGAATATAGAAGCTTCTGCAGAATGACGAGTAGTTGAACTCTTTCTTCTTGTAGCCATCCCTTTCCTCCGAAGTCTCATTCTTTGCCTCTGAAGAAATTGTAAGAACATCCTCATTGGTATCGATCTTGAGATCTTTCTTGTCAATTCCGGGAATTGCAAGGTCGAGCACATAGTTCTTTTCATCTTCCCTGATATTGACAGCAGGCATTGAACTTGTCCTGTTTGTTAATGTAGG
>CAZEYY010000012.1:0-46582 GCA_964516485.1 uncultured Rikenellaceae bacterium | reverse complement strand
TTTCAGCTAAAATCCTATTCGGAAAGGATAAAAAAGATGCAAAACTTCCTGATGGGGATTACATGCTGGGTATGGGAACAAATGATCCCAGCCAGAATCCTAATGCATATCCCATGACAGACAGTTACAAACAAAAAACAGCTGTCAGCATAATTGTCGAAGGAATCCCTTCAGGCACATGGTATCTTGAGGATGATCCTGCTGACCACCGTGGTATCCTGTCTTGGTATTCACAGCCTCAGAACAGGCAGCTTAATGAAGCCGGATCATACGGTTACCTAGTTAAAGCTTCAATTCCAACGGCAGCACTCGAAAAGGCTATTGATAAAAAGCTGAGTGTAAGACTTGAAGTAAACGACACGGAACCTGGAGGACTTGCAATATATGGTGAAAAGTTCGGAAGATACCCTGTCGATCCAACAGTAATATTTGTTATGAAGAAATAGCTACAGTGCTTTATGTTCCCCGCCCCGGATAGGTCAGGGGCATAGCTGGCAACCTAAGTGTAGCCTATGGCGAGATTGTCATATTACATTTTCCCCTCCTTTTGAAGGAGGGGAAACTTATTTATCGCAATTCTTATAGATACACAATTCTAAGGTTAACTGCAGTGGGCCATGATTGGGTGTTTTCAAAAAATAAACCTGCCATTAGCTGCTCACCGGATGTCTTCATTAATGCGAGGGTTAATTATTGTTAATTTTTTTCAATTGAGAAGCAAAGGATTGTTTTTTATATAAATTTGATATCCATCTATACAATTTTTTAATAAAATGAAAATAAGAAACTTTTCCGCAGCATTGCTAATGATGTTTGTGCTGCCTGCAGCTCTTATGTCCCAAACCGAAAACATTGACCTTTCCATGATTTACAAAATCAAGCAGGAAGGATTAAAATATTCGCAGATTGAGGAACTTGCCTTCGGACTGACTGATTTAACAGGGCCCAGGCTAACCGGTTCCTCGGGAATGACAAGGGGTAACGAATGGGCTAAGGCAAAAATGGAAGAACTTGGATTTCAGAATGTAAGGATTGAAGCAGCATCAGAATTCAGTAAACCGGGCTGGGACAATCTGAAAACATACGCTGCAATGACTGCACCATATTATGCTAATTTCGCCTGCAACCCGGTAGCATGGACAGGCAGCACAAACGGACTTGTAAAAGGAGAAGTTGTTCTTGTCGATATAAAAGCCGAAGCTGATATTGAAAAATACAAGGGAAAGGTAGCAGGCAAAATAGTTCTTCTGCCATCTGCGGCAAATTATGAAGTCAGTTTTGAACCTCTTGCAAGCAGGTTAACCGATGCACAGCTTGAAGAAATGTCAAAGGCTTCAGCAGGCCGTTCAGGCAGAAGGCCTCCGTTTGACTTTGCACAATACCAGGCTCAGAGAGCATTGAGAAACAAGATATCTGAATTTCTTGCCGGGGAGGGAGCAGCTGTTGTGCTTAACAGTTCAGGAACATTCAACGTACCTCGCTCAAACAGCGCCAATTATAAAAAAGGAGAAAAAGAACCTGCAGCCCAGCTGAATCTTCCTGTGGAAGCGCATGGCAGAATGGAAAGACTCCTGAAGCATAATATTCCTGTTGAAATGGAAATTGAGATTGCAAATAAATTCTTTGACAGTCCCACTGTATTCAATGTAATCGGAGAAATACCCGGGACAGACAAGATACTTAAGAATGAAGTAGTTATGATAGGTGCTCATATTGATTCCTGGCATGGTGGCACAGGAGCAGCGGATAATGCCTCAGGTTGCATTGTTATGATGGAAGCGCTCAGGATTCTTAAAGCTATTGATGCCGCACCAAAAAGGACTATCAGGGTATGTCTCTGGGGTGGTGAAGAAGAAGGTTTCCTCGGATCAAGGGGCTACTCTGACAAATATATTGCAGACCCTGAAACCAAAGCTCATAAGGCAGATTTTGACAAGTTTGCAGGATACTTCAATATGGATAACGGTTCAGGCAAATATCGCGGCATATACCTTCAGGAGAATGATCTTGTACGGCCAATATTTGAACAATGGATGGAACCTTTTGCTGATATGGGCTTTACAACAATATCTCCAAACAATACAGGAGGTACTGACCACCTTACATTCAACAGTCTTGGACTTCCGGGCTTCCAGTTCATACAGGATGAGATTGAATACGGACGTGGTTACCATACGGTTATGGACACTTACGAAAGACTTGTAATGGCTGATCTTAAGCACAATGCTGTAATTACTGCTGCCTTTGCCTACAATGCGGCAATGCGCACTGTCAGACTTCCGGCAAAACCGGTTATGAAACCGCATCCCGAGGATCAGCAGAGACCAAGATTTTAAGTATTTTATTGATTACTGTTTATTTGCCAGCTATCAGCTGCTGCAATTCCTTAATGTGATTCTTATATACCCCGCGTGGATTTGTGCTGTACTTTTTGCACAATGAAGCTGCATAGCCTGTAGCGACTCCCATCTGGCCCGTAGTGTTCATTACCCTGGGGCCTCCGAGTCCGATGTGAGAGCAACTGAAGCATCTTCCTGCCATCATAAGGTTCTTTATATTCCTGGAATACAGCGAACGGAATGGAATATAGTAGTGATCGACCTTGTAATAATTTGCTTCCGACAGGAAATCAGGTTTTGAGGTATCGACAAGGTTTTGCTGGTAGTGTACATCCACTGCCCTGCTTTCAACTACAACAGCATCAGGGAATTCCACCATATTCTTTGCATCCCTGAAAGTATAGACATAATCACCTGTAAGTCGCCGTGATTCTCTTTTTCCAAGCAGGTAAGAAACCCATTCAAGCTCCAGATTTGCATTCACAGGTAGTTTTTTTGCATTTGAGAATGATCCGTAAATTGCCCTCAGCATGTGATCCCTGATCATTTCACCATCACCAATCTGATTCAGTGTATCGTTCGAGTATTCCCACTGCCACTCCCCTTTTATTGCTGCAAAATCACCTGCCACAGCCTTAGTCCATTGAAGATCGGGAAATTCAACAGGCTTTCCGGCATCCTCACTTCTCCACAGCACCGATGATCCCATCACCCTGTTGTCAGCTTTTGCAGGACTCCATAGATCTCCATGTTCTGCCCAGTTCTCACCATATTCCGATGAATCCTCCCTGCCATACATATAATCTGCCCCGGCCCAGTAGCCAATCCAGCCGTCACCAGTGCAATCGATAAAAACAGGGGCCATAAATCTTATCATTTCTCCGGTGGCAGTGTTACGGGCATCAACTGCAGTAATTGAATCGGCAGAAGTTATTACGCTGTAGGCTCTGAAATTAAGGAACTGATGCACAGAAGGATAGGAGCTCATTGCATTGTGGCGCTTCCTGTCATCCCGAACAGCATCCGGAGAACCATTAGGCCAGTGAACAGTATTCAGCATATTGAGTATCCTTCCAACCTTCCCTGTAATTCCCTCAGTATGAACACGTATCTCACTGCTTGCATTGCCTCCGAGAACAGGTCTGTCGTGTATGAGGGCAACATTAAGTCCCTGCTCTGCCGCTGCAATTGATGCTGCGCAACCTGCTATTCCTCCACCTGTTATTACAAGGTCGAATGACTCAACACGTGAGGGAACATCAGGCTCAGAAAGCAATTGTTTCCTGAATGCTGCCAGTTCTTCTGAAGCTGACGGAGGAGGAGTCTTAACAGTTGAAAAATATATCGCATCACAGCGCCCGTCGAAACCTGTAATGTCATGAATTTCAATTACATTAACGCCTTTATTCATCCTTGCCTTACCAGCGTATTCCCAGTTCCAGCCTTCAAGAGTACCAAGATCATTCTTCAGCTCCTTTCCGTTAACTGCTATCCTGAAGCGTCCTGGTGCTTCCCACTTACCGGGAACCCAGTTTTTTGTTCTTGCCCATATATAAAAATTACCGGAAACCTGTGCATCAATCTCTGTTGAAGCATTTTCAACAGTTTTTCCAAGTCCATGCGCAAGCAGATAAGGTGATCCCATCTGGTTCATGAACTGCGGGTCAATCACCCAGCCACCTCTCTCAGAAAAGCTCTCAGCCTCCAGGAATATCTCATGCTTTTCAACATTACATGAAGACAAGCAGGCAATAAAAACAAGAATACCGGAAAAAGCCTTATTCATATATTATAATGTTAGGACCATTTGATTTCCTGTTGTGTCAGCTCTTTTTCTCCGTCACATCCTTCATTGAAAGCTGAACCCTTTTTCTTTCTATATCTACACCTATAATTTTAACCATCACATGCTGATGAAGCTTCACAACTGTTGAAGGATCAGAAACATACTTGTTACTAAGATTGGAAACATGCACGAGGCCATCCTGCTTGATACCTATATCGACAAAGGCACCAAATTTTGTAACATTTGTTACAATTCCGGGTACTACCATTCCGGGCTTGCAGTCTTCCATGGAACGAATATCAGCAAAACGGAACTCCTTAATTCTTGAACGCGGATCACGTCCTGGCTTGGCAAGCTCATCAATAATATCTTTCAAAGTGGGTAAACCTGTTACCGGCGTAACATATTTTTGTGGAACTATTTCCTTTCTCTTTGTTTCATTTGTAATAATTTCCTTCACATCACAGCCAAGATCCTTTGACATCAGCTCAACAACATGATAGCTTTCAGGATGCACAGCGCTTGAATCAAGCGGATTGGCTGCATTACGTATTCTGAGGAATCCTGCACACTGCTCAAAAGCCTTCTCTCCCATTCTTTTAACTTTCTGCAGCTCTTTCCTCGACCTGAACGGACCATTTTCTGTCCGGTAGTCAATAATATTCTGTGCAAGCTGCGGACCAAGACCTGAAACATAGGTAAGCAGGTGCTTGCTCGCTGTGTTGACCTCAACGCCAACAGCATTCACACAGCTCATAACAACCTCATCAAGTGATTTTTGCAATTTCGACTGATCAACATCATGCTGGTACTGTCCGACACCAATAGATTTAGGGTCGATCTTGACAAGTTCCGCCAGCGGATCCATCAGCCTTCTGCCGATCGATATTGCTCCTCTCACTGTAACGTCATAATCCGGAAATTCTTCACGTGCAACCTTCGATGCCGAGTAAATTGAAGCTCCTGCCTCACTTACTACAAAAACCTGTATATCGTTTTCAAATTTAACCCACTTGATAAAATCCTCTGTTTCCCTGCTGGCAGTTCCGTTACCAATGGCAATTGCCTCAATCTTATATGCATTTACAAGCGACAGAATTTTCTTTATTGACATTGCGGTTTCATTCTGTGGAGGATGCGGGTAAATTGTCTCATTATGCAGGAGGTTGCCCTGCCTGTCGAGACATACCACCTTGCAACCGGTGCGGAAACCCGGATCGATTGCCAGTACATTTTTTTCTCCCAGAGGTGATGCAAGAAGCAGCTGGCGCAGATTATCGGCAAACACAGCAATGGCTTCATTATCAGCTTTTTCTTTTGAAAAATTCCTGAATTCTGTCTCCATCGAAGAAGAAAGAAGCCTTTTCCAGCTGTCTTTTACAGCATTCAGAACTATTTCTGCAGAAGCATTGTTGCCTTTAATAAAAATATTGTTCAGAGTATCAAGAGCATGATTTTCATCAGGTTCGACTGTCAACCGCAGGAATCCTTCATCCTCACCCCTTCTCATTGCAAGCAGCCTGTGCGATGGACATTTTTTCAATGGTTCCGACCAGTCAAAATAATCACTGTATTTTATGCCTTCCGTCTCTTTACCCTTAACAACTCTGGAGACAATAACAGCCTCTTTTTCAAATAATTGCCTCAGCAGCTTTCGTGCTTTTTCATCTTCACTGACCCACTCGGCAATTATATCTGAAGCTCCAGATATTGCATCTTCAGTTGTCTCAACCTGATCATTCAGGAAGCCTTCAGCCTTGCCTTCAGGATCTGTTTCACGCTGACTGAAAATTATCCCGGCAAGTGGTTCAAGGCCTTTTTCCCTGGCTATTGTAGCCCTTGTCCGGCGCTTCGGCTTATAAGGAAGATATATATCCTCCAGTTCTGAAAGTGTAAGTGCTGCATCAATCCTTGACCTTAATTCAGGAGTCATCTTCTCCTGCTCCTCAATCGATTTTATAACAGCCTCCCTCCTTGCATCAAGCTCCTTAAGCCTGTCATATTCCTCCTTAATATGCATAAGCTGAACTTCATCGAGGCTACCAGTCATTTCTTTCCTGTAACGGCTGATGAAAGGTATAGTGGCTCCACCGTCAAGAAGCCTAATTGTATTTTCAACCTGCCAGTCATGTAATCCCAGTTTCCTGGCTATCAACACTATATTCTTATTCACTGCAATCAGTTTTATTATTTTTTAGTCTCTTTTCTCTCTCCTCGCTCTCTCATCCTACTCAACATAGAGCACCAGACCTTTAAGATACTCACTCTCTGGATGATAAATACTTACCGGATGATCCGGAGGCTGGCTCAGCTGATACAGAATTCTCACATTTCTGCCGGTATTGGCTGCAGCGGCGAAAACTGATTTCCTGAAATTTTCCTTTGTCACAACCTGAGAACAGGAGAATGTAAAAATCACACCGCCAGGTCTGATCCGTTCTATGGCCATCATATTAAGCCTTTTGTAGCCCTGCAGGGCATTATCAAGAACATTATTGTGTTTTGCAAATGCCGGTGGGTCAAGAATAATCAGATCATATTTGTCCCTGATATCATTCAGGAATTCAAAAGCGTCAGTCTGGTAAACCTTGTGCCGCTCATCATCACCAAAATTCAGGGCAACATTCTGCTTTGCAAGCTCAACAGCAGAGAGAGAACTGTCTACTGTATGCACACTCTCAGCATTTGCCATTGCATAAACAGAAAATCCTCCGGTGTAGGCAAACATATTGAGGACTTTACGCCCTGCAGACATTTCTCCGAGAAGTTTACGGTTGTCTCTCTGGTCAATGAAGAAACCTGTTTTCTGACCTGTTGACCAGTCAATCTTGAATTTGTAATTGTTTTCAGTCACAATAACCGGATCAGAACTACCGTACAAAAACTCATTTGAAGCGTTTGCACCGGACTTGAATGGCACTGTTCCCTCACTCTTGTCATACACAGCAACAAGCTTATCTTTAAGCAGTTCCATCAGGAGTGAGGAGATCTCCTTCCTTATCCTGTAGAAGCCCAGCGAATGCATCTGGATAACTGCAACTCCATTGTAAAAATCGACTATCAGTCCCGGCAGGCCATCGCCTTCACCATGTATGAGGCGATAGACATTAAGATCAGGCCTGGTTGATATCCCGGCTGACTGACGATACAGTATAGCCTTATTTATCCTGTCCCTGAAAAAGGCCAGGTCAGGTTCCACATTTTCAAAAGTCAGTATCCTGACAGCAATAGAACTTGGCTGATAATGACCTGTTGCGAGGAAATTATCCTTGCTGTCGAACAGATCAACCAAGTCGCCTTCGGCAGGCTTCCCGTAAATCTTTTGTATTGCACCTGAAAAAACCCAGGGATGATACCGCCTTACCGACTGTTCCTTACCCGGTTTTAATACTATCCTGATCCTCACGACTTATGATTATAAAAACAACAATAATTACTTCAACAAAGACAGAGAATTGTTTGTTAAACAATTCTCTCAGGCGCTCCTCACCTCATTCCTTGTCAGTTCCCTGTATATCTGGTGACACACCCAGGCATCAGTTGCCGCATAAAGCAACTGTGCATCAGTTAGTTGCTCAGCCTCCCAGTTCGTAACCTGCTGGCTTTTTGAGATCCTGAAGCCGAGAATAATTGCAGTAAGCTTCTTTAATCCTGCACTTTCAATGCCATACTCTTTAACAAGCGTCTGAAGCTCAATAAAGCCCTGCGGCCTGAAAGCTCTGGATCCGTTTAAAAACCTCAGGTCATCATGTATGGCCACACCTGCTTTAAGGATATTTCCATCAGCAAGAATCTTCAGCAGATCCTCAGGCAGACCTATCTTATTAATCCTGAATAAAACTGCAAGATTCTCATTTGCAAGCTGTATGAGGGATACATTATTTCTTTTACCACGCTTAAAAGTGGGCTTTGTTTCTGTATCGAAACCAAGAAGGTCATTCTCACGGAGACGTGGAATTATACTGTTGAACTTCTGCATGTTATCGACAAGAATTATTTCACCCCTGAACCATGATAATTCATGAGCGGCAAGCTCTTCAGCAGTTATGTTGGGGATAAACCGGCTATTTTCCATCAGCATTAAAATCTTGTTGCCTCTTGCTAATAAACCAGTCGGATGTATCCCTTGTTTCATCATCGGATTCATCATCCGGCAGCCTTCCGATCTCTTCACCAGAGTAGATGAACCGGTGAATGGCCCTCATTGAATTTACAAGTTTCTGACCCCAGTAATCCTCAAAATGCTGTCTGCATTCCCACACCGCATCATTCATCACTTCATTCGTGCCTGTCTGGTAAAGCAGAAGAAAATCCTTGATATCCTGATACATATCTGTTAAATCTTCAGAGACAGAAGCTTCAAACTGTCCTTCTCTTTCCCTGTTTCTGTCATCAAAAACTTCCTGGTAATCATCAGCAGTACCAAATTTCTCCCGGAGGTTATGACGTATCCGTTTCCAGTCATTTTCTGTTACAAACCTCTCATTTCCATCTTCGAAGTATGGTTCAAGCTTTGGTAAAAGGGAGGCTTTCAGGTAAAGTAAGGGCAGTATTCTCTGCAAAATTTTGAACAGCTCATCACCTTTAAGTTCCTGTGCATGCTCGGCGTATTTGCAGAACTCATTTGCAACTGCAACAAATTCAACCACATTTCTTGACAGGACCGGTTCAGAATTGCTTTCCATAATGGTTCCTTTTTATAAGTTGCAAAATTAGATATTTACATGAAGTATTCCTTAACAGAGTATTTTTTTTGCAGAAACTGACATATATCCTTAATTTTAATGCCTCAACAATTTTGCTTCAACAATGCTAAACGGCAGATACCTTGAACTATACAATTCAATAAATAAAGTTATTGATAAGAAAAGGATTTTTCACGATGCACTTCATACTCTTGCTTATGGAACCGATGCCAGTTTCTACAGGCTGATTCCTAAAATTGTTATCAGGGCTCAAAATGAGGATGAGGCTATTGTTGTTATCAGGGAATGCAACAGGCTGAATCTCCCTGTGACTTTCAGGGCAGCCGGAACAAGTCTGTCTGGTCAGGCTGTTACAGACTCTGTTCTTCTTCTTGCAGGGACTGAATGGAAAAAATACAGAATAGAGGATGAAGGCAGATATATATGGCTGCAGCCAGGGCTAACAGGAGGAAAGGTAAACAGGCTTCTGGCGAAACATGGCCGGAAAATCGGTCCCGATCCGGCATCGATAAATGCTGCAATGATAGGCGGAATTGCAGCTAACAACGCAAGTGGAATGTGTTGCGGAACAGCAGAGAACTCATATAAAACCATTGCAGGGATAAGAGTCCTGCTTGCAGACGGAACTGTTCTTGACACTACTGACAGGAACAGCAGGGAGCAATTCAGGAGCACACATAACAGCATGCTCTCCGCGATCGAGAGACTTGGCGAAAAGGTCAGATCCGACAACGAACTTGCAAGCCGGATCAGACATAAGTACAAGATGAAGAATACAACAGGCTACAGTCTAAATGCTCTTGTTGATTATTCCGATCCCTTTGATATAATCGAACACCTGATGATAGGTTCCGAAGGCACTCTTGGGTTCATATCCGGACTTACATACAGGACTGTTGAAGAAAAACCCTGCAGGGCAAGCTCCCTTATAATCTTCCCCGATATCAGGACTGCCTGCATGGCTGTATCGCTGCTCAAATCAGGGCCTGTTCAGGCAGTGGAACTTATTGACAGACAAGGCTTAAAATCAGTTGAAGATGAACCGGGTGTACCCGTATATCTGAAGACACTCAACGATACAGCTTCAGCCCTGCTCATTGAAACTGCCTCAGGCGATAAAGCCAGTCTTGCTGAAAATATTAATAACATCAGGAACACACTGAGCAACATACCTACAGTTAAAGGTATAAATTTTACTGACCTTCCCTCTGAATATGAACTGTTGTGGAAGATCAGGAAGGGGCTTTTCCCCTCGGTTGGTGCTATGCGGAAAGCAGGCACTACAGTGATAATTGAAGATGTTGCCTTTCCAGTTCCAAGACTGGCGGAAGCAACTCTTGACCTGCAGGATATTCTGAAGAAATACAACTACAATGAAGCTGTTATTTTCGGACATGCGCTTGAAGGAAACCTTCACTTTGTCTTTACTCAGGACTTCAGCAATGAATCGGAAATTGAAAGATATAAAAACATGCTTTCCGAAGTATCCGGGCTTGTTGTTGAAAAATATGATGGTTCACTTAAAGCTGAACATGGCACAGGCAGGAACATGGCTCCGTTTGTTGAACTTGAATGGGGAAAGGACGCCTATCTGCTCATGAAGGATATAAAGAAGATCTTTGACCCTAAAGGAATTCTTAATCCGGGAGTTATTCTTAACGATGACAAGGATATTCATCTGAAGAACCTCAAACCGCTGCCGCCTGCAGATGAACTTATAGATAAATGTACGGAATGCGGTTTCTGTGAACCTGCATGCGTTGCCGCTGACCTTACTCTTTCACCACGGCAGCGGATTACTGTTTACAGGGAAATCAGATCACTTATTACAACAGGCAGTGAGCCGCATATTGCAGCAGAGCTTGTAAGATCATTTTCATATTCAGGCGACGCAACATGTGCTACTGATGGCTTATGCGCCATAAGCTGTCCTGTAAAGATTGATACGGGAAAGCTTATCAAGAACCTCAGGGCTGATAATATAGGCAGTCACGATAAGATCGCAGGCTGGATAGCCGACAATATGAATACAGTAACCGCCTCATTACGTGCCGGTTTGAATATAGTTGCATTTTTCCAGAGGATACTTGGATCAGCTGTTTTAGGCGCTCTTGCCGGAGGAATAAGGAAAGTATCATTTAATACAATTCCTGCATGGAATAAATATATGCCTGCAGGCTCGAAAAAGATTAAACCAGTTCCGGTAACTGCAGAATACGGAAAGAAAAAGGTTGTATACTTCCCTTCATGCATAAACAGGTCGATGGGTGTATCTGCTGAACACAGGCAGGAGAAGCAGCTTTCGGAAGTCCTTATGGGCCTTTGTTCCAGGGCAGGGTATGAAGTCATTTTCCCTGATAATCTTAATAACCTGTGTTGCGGTATGGCGTTTCTGAGCAAAGGTTACAGGAAAGCAGGGACTAAAAAATCCGGAGAACTGGAAGCCGCCCTTTTAAAAGCCAGTAACAACGGAGAGTATCCGGTTCTGTGCGATATGAGTCCATGCCTTTTCACTATGAAGGAAAACATGAAATCAGGCCTCAGGTTGTATGAACCGGTGGAATTCTTGCTTGGTTTCCTTATGCCAAATCTAAATGTTACCCCTGTCAATGAAACAGTTACAGTTTTTCCTGTCTGCAGCATGAAGAAAATGGGCCTTGAAGGAAAGCTTGCAGAACTTGCCAATAAATGTGCAAAGGAAGTCATAGTTGCCGATACAAATTGCTGCGGTTTTGCAGGTGACAGAGGTTTTACATATCCCGAGCTCAACAGGCACGGTTTGAGAAATCTTAAAACACAGATTCCTGAAAGGGTGACACATGGCTATTCGACAAGCAGAACCTGCGAAATAGGGATGAGCAATAATACAGGAATCTCATTTAAATCAATTATCTATCTTGCCGAACAGGCCACACGTGAAAAACAATTACCTTTAGTGCCAGAAGCAACTGAATGTTAGAACTAAATCCTGATATTGAAGATGTTGAGTTGGTAAAACGTTTACGCAAGGGCGATATTGCGGCCTTTGATGCAATCTATCAGAAATATTCAGGAAGACTATTCAATTTCGGGCTAAAACTTCTGCGTTCTGAAACAGAAACTGAGGAGCTTATTCAATCAGTGTTCATGAAACTATGGGAAAACCACAGGAACCTGAATCCGGAACTATCATTCAAATCATACCTCTACACAATAGCATACAATGATATCTGCAAGCTTTTCAGGCAGAGGAACTACATGAGAAAATTCATCGATTATCATGTAAGTGAGGAATCCGGTATCTTTTCCGACCTTGGAGAAAGACTCGACTATAAATCACTGCTTGAACATGTAAGGAAGGTAATAAACAAGCTCCCCGAAAAGCAGAAAGCAATATTCATTAAAAGCCGTGAAGAAGGCAAGAGCACCAGGGAGATTGCAGTTGAAATGGGATTATCTCCTGGCACAGTTGATAATTATATTTCAGAAAGCCTGAAATTCATCCGGAAAAATATATCAGAGAAAGATCTGCTGTATTTTTTAGTGCTGGTCAACTTATCGGGCATATTCTGATTCCCCGCTTTTGAGCATTTCTGAAGCCGGCTCTTTCTGAATTCATATTATTTCAGAAAAAAAACAGCCAAATAATGTGAGATTATTTCGTTTAGTGGATATAAGCTATTGTAGGCAAAATATTATTCATAACTAAATACTCAAAAATTGAAAGAGAACGATCAGAAATTACTTGAAAAGTATCTGCAAGGACTTACAAATGATGAGGAAAATCTGTCAGTTGAGGACATGCTTGGTTCAGGAGACAATGCGGCTGAGATAAAAAGAATTCTTGAAACAGAATGGAACAGTGATTATAATATAGTATCCGCAAACAAGGAAAAACTTGACAGCCTGCTTGATCATATTCATCAGCTCATACGGCAGAAAAAATTCAGGGACAGGAATCTTGTGCTCAAAAAAGCATTTAATCTGTATGCAAAAGCAGCAGCCATACTTCTGATTCCATTACTAATTACAGGAGTTTTTGGTTACATGCATTTATCTGAAAAGGATAAAGCACTGACATCTGCAAATATACCGGCTGTAAAAAATGAAGTGCTTAAGAGTACAATTATTGCTCCCCTTGGATCAAGGGTCTCCTTTATACTTCCCGACAGCACCACCGGCATGCTGAACAGTGGATCAAAGCTCACATATTCTGTTCCGTTCAGCAATAACAGAAATATCGAACTTGTTGGAGAAGCATGGTTTGATGTAAAGCATGACGCAGTAAATCCCTTTGTTATTGGTGCGGCGAATTCAAAGGTAGTTGTTCTGGGCACTAGCTTCAACATAAGCGCATATCCTTCTGAAAATTACATAGAAGTGGTCCTGGCAAAAGGAAAAGTCCGGTTCACAGACCAGAATGGAAACGAAGGAACTAATATTTATCCTTCGGAAAGGCTTATTTATCAGAACGGCAATATAAGTAAGACTGTAACCGACCCTACAAAATACAGCAGCTGGAAGGAAGGCAAGCTTGTTTTCAGGGGTGACCAGATGGCCGAAGTAGGAAGGCGTATTGAGAGATGGTACAATGTGAAAGTTGTGCTGGCAGACAAGGATCTTGAAAAATACTCCTTCCGGGGAACCTTTGTTGATGACAGCCTGGATGAAGTGCTCAATCTTCTGTCTATGACTTCGCCTATATCGTATAAGCGGATTCCAAGGCAGATCCTTAATGACGGAACATACGAGAAGGAAAAAATCATAATTAGTCTCAGAAAATAAACCTTAACCTAAACCTGATCGACATGAACACACTAAACAGCTCTTAATCAGCCTGATAAGGAAACAAAAAAAGGAAATCGCGGCAACGATTTCCTAAAAAACACCTTACGATATTTTTTTAACTCGAAAACTTACAAATTTATGAAAAAAATCAACCCTGGCGGGGAAGAATACCTTAATTCCCTCAAAAAAACGTTGTTAATCATGCGTATAGCTTTAGTTTTGCTGGTTGCAGGCATCCTGCAGGTTAGTGCCACCGAGGCATATTCGCAAAAAACACGCCTCTCACTGAACTATACAGATGCAGAGCTTGTTACAGTACTCGATAACATAGAAATCCAAAGCGAGTTCTTCTTCCTGTATAATGAGAAACTGCTTGATACTCACAGAAAAGTGGATATCAATGTAGAGGACCAGTTAATCAGCAACATACTGGATGACCTCTTCAAACATACAGATGTAAAATACACTATTATTGACCGAAAAATCATCCTTGCACCTGAATTCACAGCCGACGAAAGAAATTTCCAGCAGCTGAAAGTCTCCGGAAAAGTTACAAATGCAGCAGGAGAAGCGCTGCCCGGTGTTAACGTTACAGTAAAAGGCACTACTATAGGTGTCAATACAGGAATTGAGGGTGAATACAACATTGAGGTGCCTAATGCCCAGTCGATCCTGCAGTTTTCCTTTATTGGCTTCTCCCCACAGGAAATAACTGTGGGCAGCCAGAATGTCATTAATGTCACCCTTGCTGAAAGCATGCTTCAGATAGATGAAGTTGTTGTCACTGCCTTTGGCATCAAGAAAGAAAAGAAAGCTCTTGCCTATGCTGTTCAGGAGGTCCGTGGAACCGCATTTACTGAAGCCCGAATGAACAACGTGGCTACATCACTCAGCGGTAAAATTGCAGGTGTGGACGCAACACAGGTAAACTCCGGAGCAGGAGCATCAAGCCGTGTTATAGTTAGAGGTAATACCTCACTGAATGGCAACCAGCAACCTCTGTATATAGTTGATGGAATGCCCATTAACAACTCAAACAAGGGACCTGTCACAAGTTCAACAGCACTTAATGTTGACCGTGGTGATGGCATTTCAAGCATGAACCCTGATGATATTGAATCAATCTCAGTACTTAAAGGTGGCGCAGCTGCGGCTCTCTACGGAAGCCAGGCTGCGAATGGCGTTGTTCTTATAACAACAAAGAAAGGAACAATCCAGAAAGGCATAGGTGTGGAATTGATATCGGATGTAAATTTCGGTACACCTGCCGTTTATCCAAATTACCAGTATGAATACGGACAGGGAAACGATGGTGTAAAGCCGGCAACTGCTGCTGCTGCACTGAGTTCAGGAAGATTATCATACGGTGCGAAAATCGATAACTCGATGGCCCTTCAGTTTGACGGTGTTGAAAGACCATATTCTGCTGTTAACGTTAAACAGAATATTAAAAACTTTTATCAGACTGCCATCAATATGTCAAATACCGTGGCCCTGAATGCAGGTAACAAGAATATGCAGATGAGGTTATCACTTAGTGATACACGGGCAAGGGAACAGCAGCCCAACTCAACATATAACAGGAAGACTGTAAATATGAATGCTCGCGGGGTTATGGGAAAAAATGATTTCATTATAGTTGAATCGAGCGCTCAATACGGTCTTGTAGATGGTAAAAACAGACCTAATGTGGGCTACGCTGAATTGAATGCTGCATGGCCGGTTTATCTCGCTGCCAATACAGTTGATGTACGTAATATGAAGGGAACTAATCCGGATCTGCCCGGTATTAAGGAATCAACAGGCAGGGAACTTGAATGGAACCCGGTTCCTGCAGCCGTTAACCCTTATTATGCTGCATATCAGCTGCGTAACGAAGACCACAGGCAAAGATTTATCGGAAGGACAAGCATTCAGATGAACCTCCTGCCTTCGCTGTTCATCAAGGGTACTGTTGCAACTGATCTCATGACATACAGGGATTTCAACTATGTCCCGAAAACAAATGCCTTTACTCCACTGGGTTACTATAATTCATCACAGGAGCTGACAGACAAAAACAACCTCCAGTTAATCGCAAATTATCGCGACAAATTCTTTGCAGATGCTATTGGCCTGAACCTGATGGTTGGTGCCAACAGGGAAAGGGATCTTGGAAGAAGCAGTACTGCTAACGGATCAGAATGGGTTATACCTGATTTCTACAGCCTTACAAACCTCAAGAACAGGGATCTGGTTAATGCTTCTGAGATTTCAACGGGTACAAACTCAGTATTCGGAGAAGCAAACCTCGACTGGAAAAGCATAGCATACCTGACAGTTACTGGTCGTCAGGACTGGTTCTCAGTACTTAACCCTGGATATAATGCAATATTCTATCCTTCTGTTGGAGGAAGTTTGATTCTCTCTGAGATAGTGGACCTTCCTGAAGTATTTAATTTTGCAAAGATCAGGGCATCGTGGGCCCAGGTTGGAAGTGCAACAGTTTCTGCGGGCAGCATTAATCAGACATACACAATAAGTACTGTAAATGCCTATGGCCTGCCAACACTGAGTAATCCAAATACCCTTCTGAATCCAAATATCCGTCCAATCACGGCAACAACTACTGAAGGAGGTTTCCAGGTACAGTTGTTTGATAACAGGATTGGTCTTGATGTGAACTACTATTCCAAAAAAACAGAAAATGACATCCTTTTCCCGCCGATATCACAGGCTACAGGTTATTCAGCCGGACCAAGAAACCTTGGTCTGATCACAAATAAAGGTTGGGAAATAAGCTTAACCGGAACTCCAGTATCAAATAATGATTTCAGCTGGGATGTTGCTTTCAACTTCGGATACAACAAGAATAAAATCGTGGAACTTGCAGAAGGAATCGATGTTCTTACACTTGGCAGCGCAATCGGAGGACCAACAATCATAAATGCAGTCGGTTTACCTTATTCAACAGTAAGGGCTTATGTTATGAGAAGAGATGACAATGGCACTCTTGTTTATAATAAAGCAACCGGATATGAAGACAGAGTACTTGCTGACCTGGGTGTTGGAAACCCTCCCTATCTGATGGGGCTCGGCAATAACTTCCGCTTCAAAAACTTTACTCTGACTGTTGATATTGATTCAAAATTCGGTGCAGTTGGTTACAGTAACCTGATGCAGTATGCCACAAGGTTTGGCCTTACTCCGCCAACTCTTCCAGGCAGAGATGGAGGACTTACCGTTACAGGTGTTGACCAGTCAGGAGCTCCGTATACGAAACTATGGGAGGTTGTGAATCTTGACACTTATTACAACAATTTCGGAAGCGCCTATCCCGGTCAGTTTGTGTATAAAACCGATTTCATAAAACTTCGTAGAATGGTATTGAAATATGAGCTCCCGCAAAGTATTCTTAAATTTATTAAGCTTCAGGGAGCAACTGTTGGTATCACAGGTTTGAATCTGATAACACTCTATCAGGACAAGCGGATTAAAGATGCCGGTATTGATCCTGAAATTCAGCAGACTGTCGGAAATGCCCAGGGAAGCCAGGGTGTTGCAATGCCGGTTACAAGGAATATAGGATTTAACCTGAATTTAAGATTCTAACATTAACACCTACAAGAATGAAAAAGTTATTCTTTAAAACCATACCAACCATTGCAGCAGTCATTATTCTTATGATGATGGCTTCCTGCGAAAAAAATTCATTAACCGATCTGAACAAGAATCCAAACCAGATTGAATATGTGATTCCTGAATACTCTTTTACAGCCGCGGTTCTTGAAAGCTATCCTGTCCTTAGCTATGCAGCTCTCAGCCAGGGACTTCAGTACTTTTCGACCTACAAAGAGGTACCTGCTGTAGGAGACAAATTCTATAATTTCAATGGCACTGCCGGTGTTTTTGATATTTACAATAACCAGATGAACCGTCTTCTGCAACTCTCAAGCCAGATACCCGGTGATGAAAATGTAAATAAAAGAGCAGCATGTGAAATCCTGAGAATACTTGCATTTCACAGGGTAACTGACATGATGGGTGATCTGCCCTATACAGAAGCAATGAAGGGGAATAATGTTCTGAAACCCAAATATGATACCCAGAAAAGCATATACCTTGCAATGCTGTCAGAACTTGATGCTGCACTCACCTCGATGGATGTAAACAAACCAAATGTCTTTGGAACCGCAGATCCATATTTTAAGGGCAGTGTTGCCAAATGGAAAAAATTCGGATATACTCTCATGATGAGGCTTGGCATGCGTATGTCAGATGTTGAACCGGCACTTGCTAAAAGCTGGGTTGAGAAAGCAGCAGCAGGAGGTATAATGACTGATTTTGCAGATATCGCCTATATTAAATTTGCAAATATCACCGGACAGATGAATCCCAGGGTGACCTCAATGATAAATGGCGACTTTGCAAGCCCCGGTGGTGATAATGTGGAAGGAGGAAAATGGTCCGCGACCTTTATCAACCATCTTAAAAACACAAAGGATCCAAGATTACAGGTGCTTTCAGTTGTATGGGTACCTTCAGGAGGCACATATACAGCAGACAACAATCCTGATCACCAGAAGGGCATGGTAAGCGGCAGTATAAACACTAAGCCGACAGATTTTGATACCTATTCGGAACCATCCCTGCTGTATATCGACAGAGGATCACCAATTGTTACAATGGAACCTGCAGAAGCTTACCTTCTCCTCGCAGAAGCCGCATTGAGAGGATGGAATGTCGGTACAACAGCAGAGACAGCATATAATAATGCAGTCAGCGCTGCAATGGCAAGATGGGCCTTATGGCCAACTGTTGCTCCGCACTCAGGTGTAATCTCTGCAACTGCTGTAAGCGACTACCTGACTCTTAACCCATATCTTTCTGCAGGGACATTTGATCAGCAGCTTGAACAGATTTCAACCCAGAAATGGATCTCCATGCTTGGAAATGAATATGAGATATGGTCGAACTGGAGAAGAACAAAATATCCTGTATTCAACTATGCTAACTGGACAGGCACTTCAGGTGATAAAATATCATATCCCGGAAACGTCACTGCCGGAAAGATGTGGAGAAGATTCTCTCTGCCGATAGCAGAAAGAAACGTCAATCCTGATAACTATTATGAGGCAATATCACGCCAGAACTTCACGGAAGAAACAGTAGACCTCCTCCAGGGAAGAATGTGGTGGGATGTAGGTCCAAAAACTGGTCAGAGTAATGTAAACTGACAGGTTACAACCTGATAACTTCCTGAGTTTTACTCTTTGATCATCAGCACTGCAAAAGGAGATTGAAATTTTGATCTCCTTTTGCTTTTTTTATTGCTATCTTCAGCACTTCAAATAAAAATAATGATGAAAAAGATTAAGCATATAATATTCTGTTTTTCAATAATCTGCGCAACACTAATCCTTTCTGGCTGTCAAAACATTACCAAAAATATGACTGTCCGGGGTAGCTCCTATGAAATGAAATTTGATGCCGCTGACGGACTTCTTCAATATTATTCAGGCGATAATCCGGATTCACTTTTGGCACCTGAAAAAGCAGTATCACCATGGGAAATAGAATATGCCCATAATGATGGTATCAGAAAACTGAGTGCACAAGACGCCTCAAGGCTAAGACATTGGAAACCAGACAAAAACACAATTATTCTTGAATGGGACAGGTTCAAAGGACAGGAAATTGAAAACCTTGCAGTTTCAGCAATTGTCAAAGCGGATTCCGGAGGTGCCATGTCGCACTGGAAAATATCGGTTGACGGCATTAAGGGGCTTCAGATAAATAACCTGAAATTTCCAAGAATTAGTATTGCCAGCACAGGACAAGAGGAATTCCTTGCAGTGCCTGAATGGATGGGGCAGCTTTTAAAAAATCCAAGGGATTACCTTGAAAAGTTAAAAAGCAGAAAGTTTGAATGGAGTTATCCAGGCCCCCTTTCAATGCAGTGCGCAGCCCTTTATTCGGGGAATAAGGGATTCTATGCTGCCTGCGATGATACACTTGCCTATCGTAAAAACTTCGCATTTACACTTGATTCTGCAGACAACCTGCTTTTTGAAATAGTCAGCTTCCCTCCTTCTGACACTTCACTTAATAAATATGAACCCAACTATGGTTTTGTCAGCGGAAGCTTCAAAGGAGACTGGATTACAGCTGCAGAAATTTATCGCGAATGGGGATCGCGTCAGTCCTGGTCGAGAGAAAGCAGGTTTAGAAACGGGAAAACACCTGACTGGCTTGAAAATAATGCCCTGTGGATATGGAACAGGGGAAAATCATCAAATGTACTGCTGCCAGCAGAAGACATTCAGAGGAGGCTGAAGCTGCCTGTAAGTGTTTACTGGCACTGGTGGCATGGCTGTTCTTATGATGATGGTTTTCCGGAATATATTCCCCCCCGTGAAGGCAGAAAGTCCTTTACTGCTGCAATGAACAAGGCACACGCATCAGGAATCAAATCTATTGTTTACATGAACCAGGCCCTGTGGGGAACTACTACAGAGAGCTGGAAAAATGAAAATGCAGAGGAATATGCGGCAAGGGATCAGAACGGCAAGTTGCTTACCCATGTCTTCAATATCTTCACAGGTAAGCCTACAGCTTATATGTGCATGGGAACTCAGTTCTGGAAAGACAAATACTCAACACTCTGCGACAGCGCAGTGAACAGTTACGGAGCCGACGGAGTGTACATGGACATGGCCTGCCTCAATACAATGTGCTTTAACCGGTCTCATGGCCACCCGATCGGAGGAGGAAACTATCACCTTCATAATTTCGGAATAATGACGGAGATGATCAGGTCGAAGATAAAAAACAGCGAGGAGCTGGTTCTTGCCGGCGAGGGCGCAGGTGAAGTCTGGATGCCATATCTCGACCTCTTCCTGACTCTTGCGGTGAGCAAAGAGAGATATGCCGGCCCCGGAGCATGGGAAACAATTCCATTCTTCCAGGCTGTTTACCACCAGTATGCTATAACCTATGGTAACTATTCTTCACTACTTGTGCCACCATACGATGAATTGTGGCCTGAAAAATATGCACCGAAAGAACCTCTTAAAATGCTCGACAGGAAATTTTCCAGGCAATTCATGATGGAACAGGCCCGTTCATTTGTCTGGGGACTGCAGCCGGTAATTTCAAATTATCAGCCCTTCCTGGCATCAGAGAGAAAAGAAGAAACAGACTACCTGCTGAGGCTTGCAACAGTAAGGGATAAGTGCCGTCAGTACCTTCTTGGCGGTAAGTTCATGCGCTCACCGGCTTTTGATATCCCGGAGGAAGAAACAGATATATCCAGACTATCGATATATGCTGGTAAAATGGGGGAAAGCGTTACAGCCTTCAAGGGAACTTATCCACTGCTCTATTCCGGAACCTGGCTATCGGAAAATAATACACTTGGCATTGCACTGGCAAGCATAAGCAATAATGACAATGAAGTCGATCTGAAATTCGAGGCATCAGAATATGGTTTGAAGCCTGAGGGCTCAGTTTATCTTACAGACAGCATTGGAAAAACAAAACTATGCCAGTATTCAGAAGGAAAAATAAGTGTAAAACATACACTTAAACCCAGGGATCTTTGCGTAATAGAAATTATACCTAACTGATTATCAATTATAAAAATATTATTAAAAATGAAAAGAAGAAGCTTTATTTCAAACAATCTGGCACTGGGGGCAATGATACCGGCCTCCTATGCAATGGGTATGGGAAATCAGAAGAGCAGCAATCCTCTGCAATCGCAGGAGGAGGTTGTCATCGAAAAAGTAAGAGAGGACAAACCTCACAAGGGTAAGGTTCTTGCTGTAATTCAGCCCCATTGCGATGATATTCCGCTTTTTGCAGCCGGTACTGTGGCAAAACTGATATACGAAGGCTATACAGGTTATCTGATAAGGACTTCAAATGATGAGGCTGCCGGTGGAGGCGCGACAAACGGAGAAAGATTCGTAAACAATGAAATAGACAATTCTGAGGTCGCCCGGGTGCTTGGACTGAAAAAGACCTATGATCTGAACTATGCCAACCACAGGATGGATGAATACAATATACAGGAACTAAAGGGCAGACTGATATTTCTTTTCAGGCTCCTCCAGGTTGATACCCTTGTTTCTTATGATCCATGGGGCCTGTATGAAGAAAATCCTGACCATTACATAACTGCAAGGGCTGTTGAAGCGGCAAGATGGATGGCCGGCATGAGCACTGATTACCCTGAACAGCTTGAAGTTGTTAAGCCTCATACTGTTATGGAAATGTACTATCATGCACGCGGTCCGCAGATCGTCAACAGGGTTGTTGACATAAGCAGGTTTATTGACACAAAAATTGAAAGCAATTATGTCTGTAAAACACAGGGACCGGGAGGAGAAGCCGGAGCAAGACTAAAGAAGAAACTTGCTGCCGAAGGAAAGAAACTTCCCTTACTTGGGAATGACGATAAAACAGCCAATTACAACTATATTAAGGAATTTGTTCTGGAATCTGACAGGATAAACGGAGCAAAATATGGTTTAGAATGGGCAGAATGCTTTCATTATATCGGTCCCAAACCATCTAAACTTGATATGTACATAAAGAAAAATGCAGTTCCTCTTTAATCCAAATTGCCAATGAAGAAAAACTCCTCAGTAATATTATCACTTCTGCTTTTTCTGTTAACAGCTGCAGTAGGACAAAAGGGCGCAACAGTCTTAATTGAAGCCGAGAGTTTCTCTGATCCGGGTGGATGGGTTGTGGACCAGCAGTCAATAAGTGTAATGGGATCTCCATATCTGATGGCACATGGTCTGGGGTCTCCTGTTAAGGATGCTTCAACCGTCATGGAGGTTCCTTCAACCGGCAGTTACCGCGTCTGGATAAGAACGCATGACTGGGTTGCACCATGGAAGGCTGACGGAGCTCCCGGTAAATTTAAGCTGTTGATTGATGGCATACCCCTCGATACAATATTCGGAATCAGGGGAAAAGAATGGAGCTGGCATGACGGAGGCACTGTAAGGCTTAAGCAGGGTAAGGTCACTGTTACCCTGCATGACCTTACCGGTTTCAACGGAAGATGTGATGCAATAATTTTCTCTTCTGTTCCTGAATTCATTCCTCCTGAAGATAATGCCAGGCTGACTGATCTGCGCAACAAGCTGACAGGTGCAGAAAATAACACTGATGATGCAGGAGAATTCGACCTTGTTGTCGCAGGCGGAGGAATGGCCGGCTGCTCGGCAGCCCTGACTGCTGCACGGCTTGGATGCAGGGTTGCTCTTATACAGGACAGGCCTGTCCTTGGAGGTAACAACAGTTCTGAGGTACGTGTCGGGCTTTCGGGTCTCATTTACCAGAAACCCTATACAAACCTTGGAAAAAGTGTTGACGAACTTGGATCGGTTGGACACTGGACTCTTTATGAGGCCAGGCTTGATACCGGGTCTCCAAGAAGCAGGAAAATCCTTCAGACAATTGCAGATCATCCTGAAAAAAAGATACATAATGCAGGCCCTGCCAGCAATTACGGTGACGACAGGAAACAACAGGTTATGGAAAATGAACCTGGAATCAAACTCTTTCTTAACACACATGTTTTCAGGGCAGAGAAGAAGGGGAACAGGATAGTTGCTGTCTTCGGGAAAAACATCCGTACCGGAAAAGTGACAAAATTCAGCGCTAAGCTATTTGCAGACTGTACGGGAGATGCTAACCTGGGATTCATGGCAGGCGCAGATTACCGGGACGGAAGGGAAAGCAGGAATGAAACAGGAGAACCGAGTGCTCCTGAAGAGGCAGACTATCTTGTAATGGGCACTTCTGTTCAATGGTATGCCGATGATACAGGAAAAGAATCAGAGTTTCCTGCCTGCCCGTGGGCTGTTCAGTTCAATGAAAAAACAGTTCACAGGGGAAGCAGGGGCGATTGGGACTGGGAAACCGGCCTGAGCAGAAATCAGGTATATGAAGCAGAATTCATAAGGGATTATGCGTTAAGAGTGACATTCGGTAACTGGGATTATTTAAAGAACAAAAGCCTGCAAAAGGAAGCATACAATAATTACAGGCTTGCATGGGTGGCCTATATCGGAGGTAAAAGGGAATCTCGAAGGCTCACGGGAGATCTGGTGCTGAAAGAACAGGACATAGACAACAGAGTGATTTATCCTGATGCCTCATTTACAACTACATGGAGCATCGATCTTCATTACCCTGTCAAACATGAGGAATTCAATGGAGAGCCTTTCCGGTCAACCGCAAACCAGAAGGAGATACTGCCCTACCCTGTACCATACCGATGCCTGTATTCACGAAACATTGAAAACATGTTCATGGCCGGAAGGGATATCAGCGTTACTCATGTTGTACTTGGAACAATAAGGGTACAGCGCACTACTGCCATGATGGGAGAAGTAGTTGGAATGGCTGCATCGATCTGCAAAAAAAACAATGCCCTCCCACGGGATGTTTATCTGAGCTACCTCGACGAGCTTAAATTACTGATGGAAAAAGGGATGCCTGCAAAACAAGAGTAAAATTATCTGACTCTGATCAGCTTTTCCACGAAAGCTTTCTGTCCTCACCGGTATTAAGCTTGCCGTGATCGAGCAGCCAGCGGATAACCTTTACTGTCTTGTCTTCGGGATAACTGATATGCTTTACAAGTTCACTGGCATCAAGCTGTTGTTGTGACAGTACTTTCTTAATCTCTTCAAGGATAAGATCAAATTCATATTTACTGAGTTCGAGCTCATTCCGCTTCCTGCAAACATCACATACACCACATCGGTCTGCTTCCTCACCGAAATATTCAAGCAGGATAGCCGAACGGCACTTGTTCTCTGATTCGGCATAATCAATCATGCGTTTAACGCGTTCCTCATATTTCTTTCTGACCAGAAGATGATTCTCAGGAGATATGAATAAAGCTTTTCTCACAAGCCTTTCCTCAGTGAAGATAACAAGTGCACTTTTTTTCCCTGGAATATATTTTATTATGTTATAAGTTGAAAGCTTAAGAAGGTAGTTATAAATAACATCCCGTGAAGCGCCTGATTTCCTGCTTAGCATTTCCTCATTCACCGGAACAAATTCAGAGAACATTCCGGTATAGGAACGCAGCAGCAGCTTAATAAAAGAATCGAATGATTCATTTGCAACCTGGAACTTGTACAAGTCATCACGACTTACAATAAAATGAACTCTTGAAGGATTGTTGATCTCTTCAGTAAACTCCATATAACCCTCACGCTGAAGAAATTGCAGGCTGTTATAGGTCTCAATTGCAGGCAGCCTGTATTTTGAAACAAACTCATAAAGGTTGAAATCATAGACGTTGTTTTTTCCTGATCCTTCGGGTACCCTTAAATAATTGCAGAGCGCTTCATAAACATCTTTGATCTTTTCAACCGGAGGGAATTTCTTTTCAGAAGAATCCTTAAGCCTCGATGTGTCGGATGGAGAAAACAACAGCACGGCAAATGCTGGTTTCCCATCACGTCCTGCCCTTCCGCTCTCCTGGAAATAGGCTTCAATTGAATCAGGAATATCCCAGTGAATAACAAACCTGACATCTGCCTTGTCAATACCCATGCCGAAGGCATTTGTTGACACTATGATCCTTGTCTCACCGGCCGACCACGACAATTGCTTCCTGTCTCTTATCTCATCAGGCAAACCTGCATGGTAGTAATCAGCGCTTATACCTTCACGAACAAGCAGCTCTGCTATCTCCCTGCTCCTTTTCCTGCTGCGCACATAAACTATGCCCGATCCTGGAACCTTAAGCATAGTCTTAACAAGGTAGGTACCCTTGTCTTCAACACGACGCACATAGTAGGAAATATTCTTCCTTTCAAAACTGGTTTTAAGAATATTCGGCTCACGCAGTTCAAGCTTGCTTACAATATCTTTTATGACAGCAGGCGTGGCTGTGGCAGTAAGAGCCAGAAAGGGCACTTCATTTGAAATAAAGTCCCTCAGAGAAGCTATTTTCAGGTACGAAGGCCTGAAATCATATCCCCATTGCGAGATACAATGAGCCTCATCAATTGCAACAAGTGAAATATTGAGACGTGCGGCCTTATGCTGGAATATCGCAGTGCCTATACGTTCCGGTGAAATATAAAGGAATTTATAATCCCCGTAAATACAGTTTTCAAGAGCTATGTCAATCTCTTCAGCTGACATTCCGGAATGAAGAGCCACTGATTTAAGTTCCATGCTGTTCAGACGGCTGACCTGCTCCTTCATAAGGGCTATTAACGGGGTTATAACCAGGCAGATTCCTTCAGATGCCGCAGCAGGCACCTGGAAGGTAAGCGACTTACCGCCACCGGTAGGCATAAGCCCGAGAGTATCTCTCCCTGAAACAACGGATTTAATAATATCCTCCTGAAGAGTCCGGAATGATGAAAAACCCCAGTATTTCGTAAGTACTTTCCTGTATTGTTCAAGCTTCATGATACTGCTTCAGTGAATACAAATGTAATAACTGTAATTCAATTTTTTATAAAGCTTAAATTCAGTAATTATGCTATGAGTTCCTTTTTTTTCGTAATTTGCGCCAGCAAAATAAAACCCTACACTCATGTCATTCATTGAAGATAAAATACTGTTCGAAGGGCTGACTTTTGATGACGTCCTGCTGGTACCTGCATTTTCAGAAGTTCTACCAAGGGAAGTGGACCTTAGCTCAATGTTCTCACGTAAAATAAAGCTGAATACACCAGTTGTATCAGCAGCTATGGATACTGTTACTGAGGAAGAACTTGCCATTGCAATTGCCAGGGAAGGTGGAATCGGAGTAATTCACAAGAACATGTCGATTGAGAAACAGGCAGCACAGGTCAGGCGGGTGAAGAGAGCGGAGAATGTCATGATTACAGATCCGATTACAATAAATCCTGATGCAAATGTCGCTGAAGCTCTCACCCTGATGAGTGAATATAAGATAGGAGGAATACCTGTTGTTGATAAAGCAGGCCTTCTCAGGGGGATAGTCACAAACAGGGATTTAAGGTTTGAAAATAACAAGAAGAGAAAAATCAGCGAGGTGATGACAACCAACCTGATAACCACAAATCATAAGACCACACTTGAGGCAGCTGCCCGTATTCTCCAGAAGCATAAAATAGAAAAGCTGCCTATGGTGGATGATAACGGAAAGCTTATAGGCCTGATCACATATAAAGACATAACAAAAGCAAAAGACAGACCAAGCTCATGCAAGGATGAACTCGGCAGGCTGAGGGTTGCAGGCGCCGTGGGAATTGCCGCTGACACCCTACAGAGAGTTGAAGCGCTTATTAATGCGAACGTTGATGCAATCGTTATTGATACCGCTCATGGCCATTCCAAAAATGTTGTCAATATTCTGAGGGAAGTTAAACGCAACTACCCTGATATTGATGCAGTTGTAGGAAATATAGGTACAGCTGAGGCAGCAAAAAAACTTGCAAAGGAAGGTGCTGATGCTCTGAAAGTGGGTATAGGGCCTGGCTCAATCTGCACAACAAGGGTTGTTGCCGGAGTAGGAATCCCGCAACTGTCAGCCATATATAACGTCGCAAAGGCTATTGAAGGTTCAGGTATCCCTGTTATTGCTGACGGAGGAATAAGATATTCAGGTGATATAATTAAGGCTCTTGCTGCAGGAGCTGATTCTGTGATGGCAGGTTCTTTGTTTGCAGGTGTTGAGGAATCACCCGGTGAGACTATAATTTATAACGGAAGAAAATTCAAATCATACAGGGGCATGGGTTCTATTGAAGCCATGCAGCAGGGATCAAAGGACAGGTATTTCCAGGATGTGGAAGACGATATTAAAAAGCTTGTTCCGGAAGGTATCGCTGCCAGGGTGCCTTATAAAGGAACACTTTCCGAAGTTATATACCAGATGATGGGTGGTTTAAGGGCTGGAATGGGTTACCTTGGTTCAATAAACATTACAGTACTTAAAAAGGATGGTAAATTTGTAAGGATCACTCACTCAGGGGTAATTGAAAGTCACCCGCATGATGTCACAATAACAAGAGAATCACCTAATTACAGCAGAAAATCAATTGAATAACAGCTAATGTTGCAGGCTGATGAATTTAAAATTATTCATGTTGTACTTCACTGTTGCACTCCTGCCATGTTCTAGCCTGGCACAGGAAATGAATAATAAAATTCTTATGTCTGTAAACGGTATTAAAGTCCAGTCAGGTGAATTCATCAGAATGTACAATAAGACAAAGGCTGAAGGGCAAATGCCTGATCCTGAAAACTATCTTGAGCAGTTCATAATATTCAAACTAAAGGTTGCAGATGCAATGAATGAAGGACTGGACACTACCAGTGCTTTCAAAAAGGAGCTTAGCGGGTACAGGAAACAACTTGCTCAAAGCTATCTGACAGATAACAAAAAGAAAGAAGAAATCCTGAGAGAAGCATACAAGAGAATGCAGTCAGAAATAAATGCCTGGCATATTCTTATTGCAATGCCCCAGGACCCGTCACCTGAAGATACACTTGAAGCATGGAATAAAGCAATTGATGTGAGAGAAAGGATACTTAAAGGAGAACAATTTGAACAGGTTGCACGCAGCGCTTCTGATGACCAGTCAGTTAAAATAAACGGGGGAAATCTTGGTTATTTTACAGCATTTCAAATGATTATGCCATTTGAAGATGGAGCATATTCACTTAAAAAAGGCGAGATATCATTACCCGTCAGGACTCCTTACGGATATCATATTATCAAGGTCGCGGATAAAAGACCCTCCAAGGGAAAAGTGCGGGTTGCGCATATTATGAAAGTGGTACCACCCGGAGCTAACCCGGCGGTATCGGAAAAAGCAGATGCAGATATAAAGGCCATATTCCGGGAACTTAAGGAAGGAGCTTCTTTCAGCGAACTTGCCAGAAAATACTCTGATCATAAAGAGTCAGCTCAGATGGGGGGCGCATTAGAATGGTTTGGCACAGGGGAAATAATCCCCGAATTCAGTGAAGCATCACTCTCAATTCAGGATACCGGAGTATTCACATCTCCTGTCAGGACTCCCTATGGCTGGCATATAATAAAATTGCTTGAAAAAAAGAATATCGGTTCATTCGAGGATTCAAAAGCTTTTATTGAAACAAGGATTAACCAGTCGTACCTGAACTCAGTATGTCAGCAGGAACTTGTAAGCAAGCTGAAAAAGGAATACAGGTTCAGAATTGACGAAGATACATATAGCTGGTTTCTGAAAAACACTGACACACTTGTAATTCAGGGCCTTAAGAAATATAATTATGACAGTATCCCTTCAGGTAATATCTATACCTTTGCCAGCAAAGCACTGACAGCAAAAGAATTTGCAAAATACATTGAAAAAAGAGGACAGATGGTAGTTACAAAGGATTCTGTCCGTTTTATTGACCAGTCGCTAGAGTCTAAGCTGACAGACCAGATAATAAGCTATGAAAACAGTGTACTGGAAAAGAAATATCCTGAATTCAGGTACCTGATGAATGAGTTTCATGATGGAATACTGCTTTTTGAAATCTCAGGCAAAAGAGTCTGGAACAGGGTGAACAACGATTCAGCAGGACTAATGAATTACTACAGGGAGTATTCCTCATCTCATCTTACTCCGGAAGGCATAAAGGCAAAAATTTATACAATCAGGGAAGCCGGTAAACAAGATGTTCTTTTCTCAGCTTATAAAAAATACTCGGCTAAGCAGGATCCTGATCAGCAGTTAAGGAAAAAATTCAACAAAAAAGGAAGGGAAAACCTCTACATTACCGACAGCACATGGTATTACGGTTCCGACAGCGAAATAGACAAGGTTACCAGGACTGCAGGGCTGCATTCCTTTACATGGAAAGGCTATCCCTCAATCATTGTAATAAAGGAAAGAATTGAACCTGTTCCATTACCGTACAATGAGGTACAGGAGGAAGTTGTTGCCGCTTACCAGGAAAAGCTTGAAAAAGACTGGATAAAGCAATTAAAGGAAAAATATACCGTTAAAGTTGACAATAACGAATTTTTGAATGTGAAAAAGAAGCTGATCAATGAGTAGGCTCACAATCATACTGGTGTTTATGCTTCTGGCAACCGCCTGCCAGGACAGGAATAAACAGGCATCCCGCAAGCCTGTTGCTGAAATTGGCAATGCTGTATTGTACTATGACGAATTTGATCATATCATTCAGAAAGGTGTCAGTAAAGCAGACAGCGCTGCTCTTGTTCAGAATTATGTCAATCGCTGGGCCAAAAGAACCCTCCTCCTGCAACGTGCGGAAGAAAATCTCTCTGCTGACATGAAGGAAGAAATAGCGGAACAACTTGAAGAATCCAGAATAAACCTTGTTATATATCAGTATCAGAGACAGATGATGCTTGAAAAAATGGATACAACATTAACTGAAGCAGAACTTGAAAACTACTATGCACAGAATGAGAAAAGCTTCACGCTTAATTCAAATATTGTCAGGGCTGTTTTCATTCAGCTTCCGGTTGAAACACCTGACCTTGACAAAATAAGGACACTTGCGAGGTCAAATTCACAGGCAGATATGCAACAGCTTGAAAGAATTTGTTATCAGTTTGCGGAAAAATTTGATGATTTCAACGAGGAGTGGGTTCTTATGGACAGGCTTTCAGTGGAACTGCCCTATGAAATTGAAAATGAAGAGAATTTCCTGAAAAGGACCACATTCTATGAAACATCCGACTCCACTTCGGTTTATATGATTTCATTCCGTGACTACAGGCTGCGTTCAACGCTGGCGCCATTCGAGTTTGTAAGGGATGACATAAAAAGGATCATTATCAATTCAAGGAGATTTGAATTCATTCAGTCACTTGAAAATGCAATATATAATGAGGCACTAAAGAACAAAAGTTTTAAGATTTATTGATTTATAATGAAAAGATTTAAAGCAATTCTGTTTGTAGTATTACTGTCGTCAGCAGGAAGTTTTTCGCTGCTGACTGCCCAACCTCTTGTTGAATCCATTGCTGCCATAATAGGAAATGAAGTTATCTACCTGTCTGATCTTGAAGCAACTGTGGCTGATCTCAGAAGGACAGGAAACAAAATGCCCCTCGAAGAGCTCAGATGCAATGTTTTTCAGGAGATGCTCATTTCAAAACTTTTTATCGACCAGGCAAGGATAGACAGTATTGAAGTCACAGATGATGCCATAGAGGCTGACCTTAACATGCGTATGAATGATGCTATAAGGCGTGCAGGAAGCGAACAGGCACTTGTTGAATACTTCAATAAAAGCATGTTCGAAATTCGCCGCGACATAAGAAAAACAATGCTTGAACAGGAAGTTGTCAGGGAAGTACAGGCGAAAATTTCAGAGAACCTTACAATGACGCCATCAGGTGTTAAAAGATTCTATAATACAATTCACAAGGACAGCCTTCCTGTTATTCCGGCCCGTTACCAGCTTAAGGTTATCCAGCTCGATCCTCCTTCGAATGAAGACAACAAGGCAGAGGCAAGACAAAAACTCCTTGATCTCAGGAGCCAGATCCTTGAAGGCAAAAGCTTCAGTGTTCTGGCCAGGTTATATTCAGAGGACAAGGAATCAGCAAAAAACGGAGGAGAAATCGGCTATCTTACTAGACCTGAACTTGATAAAGCTTATGCCGATGCAGCTTTCAGCCTTACAAAAAATACAGTATCTAAGGTCGTTGAATCAAAATTCGGATTCCACATAATCCAGCTTATTGATAGAAAAGGCGAGATGGTAAACACACGTCATATCCTTATACGACCACAGGTGAAAGCCGACCAGGCTGAACGTGCTATGAATAAACTTGACAGCATAGCCGATCTTATAAGAAAGGACAGCATGAAATTTGAGACTGCAGCCTTAAAGTATTCCACCCACAAGGACAGCAGGATAAACGGAGGCAAGCTCGTCAATCCGAATCCTTCCGACAGAGTTAACTGGCTTGCACTTGAAGAGCTTAATACAGAGATGTATATGAATGTCAGAGAGCTTAAGATTGGTGAGATCTCCAAGCCATTCAAGACAACTGATGAAAACAATAATCCTGTTTTCAGAATAGTAAGGCTCGACAGTGAAATTCCAGCGCATAAGGCAAATCTGAAGGATGACTATCAGATACTCTATGACGCTGCCCTGGCAGAAAGAAGACAGAAACTATACGATGAATGGATTAAAAAGAAACTTGCCACTACCTATGTCAGGATAAGTGAAGAGTACAAATCCTGCGAATTTCTTCAGAAAGGATGGCTGAAATAAAACATTCAGAAAAACAGGATACTTATTCAGCTGTTGTCAGAAATTCTGCAGCAGTGATTCTTGTATTGCTGTCTGCCTTTTCCTTAAGCTCACAGGACGACCCTGCAAAGACACAGAATCGAAAAAAAATTGAGCTCGTATATGCTGATGAAGATGTTATGATCAGGGAAGAACAAACTGACACTGATGTTCATCACATTATAGGGAATGTTAAATTCAGGATGAATGAAAGCACTCTTACCTGCGACAGCGCTCACTATATGCCTGAAAAAATGCAGATTATTGCTTTTAGCCGGGCTCATATTGAGCAGGGAGATACCCTTGATCTTTACGGCAATTACATGTTCTACGACGGAAAAATTGATATTGCCGATGTGATGGGCGACGTGGAGCTGATTGATAAGGAAACACACCTGTACACAAGCGCTATTAAATATGATGTTAAAAATCAGGTTGCCAATTATGATAAGCGCGGCAGGATAACAAACGGAGATAAAACACTTACAAGCATTATCGGTGTATATTATGTTAACCAGAATCTGTTTCATTTCAAGGATAGTGTGAAAGTTGTAAATCCCGATTATGTAATGACATCAGACACAATGAATTACAACACAGAGACAGAAACTGTACATTTTACCGGACCATCAGAGGTGAGAGGCGACAGCATATATATGTACTGTGAAAGGGGCTGGTACGACACGAAAAGCAAAAACAGCGCAATATGGAGAAATGCCCTTATAGATAATTTTAAAAACAGGCTTAGGGGCGATTCATTATTTTACAATGACAGTACAGGATTCGGAGAAGGTTACAGAAATGTAATTATTGATGATACAGCCAGCAATGTTTTTATCCAGGGTAACTATGCCCTGTACAACAAGTATCCTGAAAAATACTTTATGACCGACCGTGCAGTGTTTGTTCAGGTAACGAATGATGATTCACTCTTCCTGCATGCTGATACTCTGACTGCCATTACTGTAAAGAAAGATTCACTCACCGATTTCAAGCTGGTGAAGGCATATTATAAATGCAGGATCTTCAGCAAGGACATTCAGGCGATGTGTGACTCGCTCACATTTTCCTTTCAGGACACAGTAATCAAGCTCTATGACAATCCGGTGATCTGGTCAGAACAGAACCAGCTTACAGCCGATTCTATGTCTCTCTTCACAAAAAACCAGCAGACTGACAAACTTGAATTATATAATGCATCCTTTGTTACAAGCAGGATTGACACAGTAAGGTTTAACCAGATAAAGGGAGATAACCTGACAGCATATTTCAAGGACGATGAAGTTTACAAGATAGATATTAAAGGAAACGGAGAATCGATATATTATCTTATTGACGGAGAAGAGCTTGCAGGCCTGAACAAATCGAAGTCAGCAAATATTCAGATCCTGATCAATGAAGGCCAGGTTACTGATGTAATAGAAGAACAAAATCCGACAGGAATAATTGACCCGCCCCAGCAATTAAATCCAAAAGAACCAAAGCTGGAAGGTTTCAGGTGGCTGGATATGTACAGGCCAAGGAAAAAGGAGGATATTTTCCGGAAGACTGAAAAGCCTGTGATTATTAAGGACAGGAATACAAAGAACTAAAAAGGCTGGTCTCTGCCAGCCTTTTTTCAATATTCATCTTCATTGAAAAAGAAATCATCCTTGCTTGGGTAATCAGGCCAGATATCTTCAATACTCTCATAAATATCTCCCTCGTCTTCAATTTCCTGCAGGTTTTCAATCACCTCCATAGGAGCACCTGACCTGATAGCGAAATCAATCAGTTCATCTTTTGTTGCAGGCCAGGGGGCATCTTCAAGTTTTGAGGCTAATTCGAGTGTCCAGTACATAGTTTAAATATTAAAACATGTCTTTACAAAGTCTGCAAATATAAAAATTATTTTATGTAAAAAACAACATCAGGTTTTTAACTTTTTTAACACATTACATATTCCATGTAAGCTCCTCATTTCCAAGCTCTAATGAAATTTTTCTTGAAAGCACAAAAAGATAATCTGAAAGGCGGTTAAGGAATCTGATAACAATTTCCGGCGTTTTTTCAGAGGCATCAAGGCGAAGTACTTCCCTTTCAGATCTTCTGCATACACATCGTGCAATATGACAATAAGATACAAGTTTATGTCCTCCCGGAAGAATAAAACTGTGCAAAGGAGGCAAAGTCTCATCCATAATATCAATCTCCCTCTCCAGAATTTTCACACACTCTTCCCCGGGTAGTATAATTGAAGCAGCCGGATTCTCAGGATCATTTGCAAGAACAGCAGCACATGACATAAGCTGTGACTGTATATTTTTCAACAATTCTCTCCTTTCCTGGTTTTCGCTGAAATCCCTGAGCAGTCCGATCCATGCAATAAGCTCATCAACAGAACCATACGCCTCAACTCTTTGTGAATGTTTAGGCACTCTCCTGCCTCCGGCAAGGGAAGTATAGCCATCATCACCCGTAAGTGTATAGATTTTCATGAACCAAATGTAATAGATTCAATTATCAGGACAGAATATTCACCTTTTTATCTGTACCCTTTTTTCATTAATAATATCTGTTGCAATTTCACCGTCGAAAAGCCGGATGATCCTTGCAGCATGCATCGCTATATCTTCCTCATGAGTCACAACGATGACTGTATTACCCTGTTTGTGAATATTATCAAGCAGGCCCATTATATCAATTGACGTTTTACTGTCGAGGTTACCAGTAGGTTCATCAGCAAGAATTATTGAAGGTTTGTTTACCAGGGCCCTTGCTATAGCCACCCTCTGCCTCTGCCCTCCTGAAAGTTCATTAGGTTTATGATCCATCCTGTCTGCCAGCCCTACCTTTTCAAGTGTTTCAATAGCCATTTTCTCCCTGTCAGCCTTTGGAACGCCTGCATAAATAAGCGGCAGCGTCACGTTCTCCAGTGCTGTATAGCGCGGAAGAAGGTTGAAGGTCTGGAATACAAAGCCTATTTCCTTATTCCTTATCTCAGCAAGGTAATCATCCTCCATTTTGCTTACATCAGTGCCATTGAGTATATAAGATCCGCCTGAAGGTGTATCAAGACAGCCAAGCAGGTTCATAAGTGTTGACTTGCCGGAACCGGAAGGTCCCATAATTGCGACATATTCATTCCTCTCAATGTTAAGTGAAACCGATCTTAATGCCCTGACGATTACAGAACCAACCTGATAATTCTTAACAATATTTTGTATCTCAATTACTTTATTCATAGCACCTTTTAAATTTTAAAATCTCGAAATTAGATTAATTATATTAATTATTAACGGAATAAGCTCTAATATTTGTTAATGTATTACAATAAAGTTATTTTTATTCAAACCCTTCCTGAAGAACACAATACCCATCCTGTAAAGATCCAGGCTTACTGACACTCTTTTATGCATGGAGATTGCTTTCCAGGCCTCTTTCATCTCCTTTGAAAGGTAGATATCGTCTATTACAACAACTGTACTGTCAGGTGACCTTTCAGCTATAGTCCCGAAATATTCAAGCAAAGAATCCCTTCGGTGATCACCATCAATGAAAACCAGGCCAGGTTCCGGAACAACAGAAAAAGCCTCACCAAGTTTATCTCTGAAAGAGCCGCAAAGCATCTTTATTCCGGTCATTTTAAGGTCGCTGAAGTTCTGACAGGCAATTCCGGCAATTTCCGGAGAACCCTCAACTGTTACTATTTCACAGCCGGGTGCAGCGCCAGCCATGTACATAGTGCTTATTCCCAGGGAAGTGCCTAGCTCTATTATGCCAGCTCTGCCAAACTCCACTGACAGGTTAGCCAGCAGACTGCCATATTTCGGAGGCAATGATGAATATCTTGCAATATCAGACACTTTTCTAAGTTCGTTTTTATTCTTCCGGGAAACAGATCCTGAACCAAGATCTGTTACCCTGACAGGTCTTTTATCCTTTAGCAGCATTTTACGCCTGTCTTCAATCAATCTGACAACTGTCTCATCAGTTTTATTCCTTATAACCCTTGAAACAACATCAAAAACAAAGGGGCTGTGAATTCCATGACCTTTCCTGTGATGCGCTGTCAGCAAATATCTTACATACTCTGTTATTCTGAATAGCAACATTCCTTTTTTCAATTAGGTAAGAAAACCAAAAATAGCTAATTTCGGATTGCATTTCTAATTGCAGAATTCCTTATGATCACAACTGACATATTAGATTCTAATATAACATATTTACCGGGAGTTGGTCCGAAAAGAGCAGAACTTCTCAATAAGGAACTTTCAATCTACAATTTCAGGGATCTTTTGTATTATTTTCCATATAAATACATTGACCGTACAAAATATTACAAAATTGAAGAACTCGATCCGGACCTTCCTCTTGTTCAGATCAAAGGCTTTATAAGAGGCTACAGTACTGAGGGGCACGGGAAAAGTAAAAGGCTCACAGCTGATTTCCAGGATGAAACAGGGACAATAAAACTTGTCTGGTTCAAAGGCACAAAATGGATCAGCGGCAACTACCCTCCGGGACCTGAATATGTCATTTTCGGAAAACCGGGAGTCTTTAACGGGATTATAAATATCATCCACCCTGAAATAGAAGCATCTGACAAGCTTACAGAGCGCATTAGTTCTGCACTTCAGGCACAATACAGTACCACTGAAAAACTCAAGGACAATTTTCTCACATCAAAAAACATCAGCAAACTTGCCGGCAACCTGTTTAAGCAGTTAAAGCTGAAGATTCCTGAAACCCTTCCTTCATGGATTATAAAGCATTACGGGCTGATGGAACTTGATCAGGCACTCAGAAAGATACATTTTCCTTCAGGTCCTGAAGAGCTTGAAAAGGCAAGATACCGTCTCAAATTTGAAGAATTGTTTTATATTCAGCTTAACCTGATAAGGTTCAAAACAAACAGGAGCCTGAAGAACAAAGGATTCATCTTCAGCACTGTAGGCTCTTACTTCAACAGTTTTTACAATAACAATCTTCCTTTCAGGCTCACTGAGGCTCAGAAAAAAGTGATGAAGGAGATACGCAGGGATCTGGGATCAGGAAAGCAGATGAACAGGCTTCTTCAGGGTGATGTGGGTAGTGGCAAGACACTTGTGGCACTGATGAGCATGCTGATAGCCATAGACAACGGTTATCAGGCATGTATAATGGCTCCGACTGAAATCCTTGCGAACCAGCATTACCAGACCATTTCAGCACTTCTCAGAGGCATTGATATTAAGGTCTGCCTGCTTACAGGCTCCTCAAAAAAAACTGAGAGGAAGATAATTGCAGAATCACTCCTGGACAGGTCGCTGAATATACTTATCGGAACACATGCCCTGATTGAAGATAATGTCCGCTTCAGCAACCTTGGACTTGTAATTATTGATGAACAACACAGGTTCGGGGTGGAACAGCGCTCCAGGCTCTGGCAGAAAAACCTCCATCCTCCACATGTGCTTGTTATGACGGCCACTCCTATACCAAGAACTCTGGCAATGACTTTGTACGGAGATCTGGATGTTTCAGTAATCGATGAACTACCACCGGGAAGAGTGCCTGTCAAAACGATGCATTTCAACGACAGGGAACGCAATAAGGTCTTCGGTTTTGTTAGGAACCAGATAAGGGAAGGCAGACAGGTATATTTTGTATATCCTCTTATAAAGGAATCGGAAACAATGGATTACAAGGACCTGGAAGACGGATGGGATACAATATCAAGAGTGTTTCCCTCACCTGAATTCTGCATCAGTATATTGCATGGGAAAATGACCCCAGCAGACAAAGAAAGATCGATGAAGCTGTTCAAGGATGGTCATGCTCAGATCCTTGTTGCCACAACTGTAATTGAAGTGGGCGTGGACGTTCCAAATGCAAGTGTAATGGTCATAGAAAGCGCTGAAAGATTCGGACTTTCCCAGCTCCACCAGCTAAGGGGCCGTGTTGGAAGGGGAGCTGACCAGTCTTACTGTATCCTGATGAGCTCTGACAAGCTGTCGAAGGAAGCACTCAAAAGACTGGAGGTAATGATAAGGTCAAATGACGGTTTTGAAATTGCCGAGACAGATCTTCAGCTGAGAGGACCAGGAGATATTGAGGGGACTCAACAGAGCGGAATTCCATTTGACCTTAAAATATCAAATCTTGCCAGGGATGGACAACTTATAGAATATGTAAGGCGCATTGCAGAAGGCATTATGAATACCGATCCCACTCTTTCAGATCCGAAAAATGCTGTATTAGTAATGGAACTCAGAAGGTTATTCAGTCTTAAACAATCCTGGAGCAATATAAGCTGAATCAGCCTTATTTATAATGAGAATAAATTAGAATAAAAAAGACAAAAAATGATAAAAAACAGGCTCATTTTTTTGCACAATTCTAAATTTGTCATCTGAAAATTTTCAGATAAAAATGAAAAATTCTTCAGGAAAGAAAACAATTGAACACAAGGGAATTGTGCAGAAGAATAATAATGAATCTGTCAATGTTCTAATAATATCAGAATCTGCCTGTTCAGGCTGTCATGCCGAAGGATTGTGTTCAATGGCAAACAGCAAGGAAAAAAATGTAGAGGTAAAGGGAAATTTCAATGTAAAAGAAGGAGATCAGGTCACGGTGACACTTGAGCAATCTGCCGGATACAGGGCCTTGCTCCTCGGCTATCTGATTCCACTGCTTCTCGTGCTTGCTATTCTTATAATAATGATATCGGCAGGCGCAGGCGAGCTGGTTTCAGGAATACTTGCAATAGCCTCTCTTCTGCCCTATTATCTCATTTTGTACCTTCTCAGGGAAAAGATCAACGGAAAATTCATATTCTCAATAAAAGCTTAAATGATGAGCTCCACTGTAATAATTACAATAATTAGTCTGACACTCCTTGCAATAGTGGCTGCTATAATTCTGTATTTCGTCGCTCAGAAATTCAAAATATTCGAAGATCCCAGGATAGATGATGTTCAGGCTGTACTCCCTGCAGCCAACTGTGGAGGTTGTGGCTTTGCAGGTTGCAGGAATTTTGCCGAAGCGCTGGTTGGTGCTGAGAATTTTGACGGTCTTAATTGCCCGGTCGGAGGCAATGCAGTCATGTCGCAGGTTGCTGCAATACTGGGAAAAACTGCCGTTCAGGTTGAACCAAGAGTGGCAGTACTCCTGTGCAACGGTTCACCGGAATTCAGGCCAAGAACTTCTAAATACGACGGAGTTGAGGATTGCAGGATACAGCACAGCCTGTATTCAGGTGAGACAGATTGCAGTTACGGTTGCCTGGGGAACGGTGATTGTGTAAGAGCCTGCCAGTTTGATGCAATGTATATGGATAAGAAAACTCTGCTTCCGGTAATAATTGATGATAAATGTGTATCATGCGGAGCCTGCGTCAAAGCCTGTCCAAGAAATCTTATTGAACTAAGAAAGAAAGCAAAGAAAGACAGGAAGATATATGTGGCATGCTCAAACTGCGACAAAGGAGGACCTGCAAAAAAAGCTTGCAACGTTGCCTGTATTGGTTGTAGTAAATGCTTCAAGGTATGCGAGTTTGGCGCAATAACAATTAAAAATAATCTGGCTTATATAGATGCGGTAAAATGTACATTTTGCAGAAAATGCGTAACGGAATGTCCGACAAATTCAATTCTTGAGATCAATTTTCCGCCCAGAAAAGAAAAAACAGCTACAGTTGCGGAAATAATTGCGAATTAAAAACTTAAAAGAGATATAAGGTGCTTAAATCATTTCCATCCGGAGGCATACATCCACCGGAATTCAAACTCACAGCAGGCCTGCAGATAAGACAGCTTCCTGTTCCATCGTTTGTTGCAATACCGGTCTCACAGCATATCGGTGCCCCTGCCGCTGTGCTTGTAAAAAAGGGAGATAATGTAAAAACCGGACAGCTTATTGCATCTGTTACTGGTTTTGTTTCATCAAATATCCATTCCTCGGTATCAGGAACAGTAAATAAAATAGACACTGTAACTGATACAACAGGCTACAAACAAACTGCAGTCTTCATTGATGCGAGCGGTGACGACTGGGTGGATACAATAGACAGGAGCTCAAATCTTGTCAGGGAAATAAAAGCCTCACAGGCAGAGATAATCGAGAAATGCAGGGAATGCGGCATAGTCGGACTTGGCGGCGCAACTTTCCCCTCGCATGTAAAACTCTCTGTACCAAAAGGGAAAAAATGTGAAGTGCTTATTATAAATGGTGTGGAATGCGAACCATACCTGACATCCGATCACAGACTGATGCTTGAAAAGGGTGAAGAAGTGCTTACGGGCGTTTCGATCCTTATGAAAGCTCTCGGAGTTGAAAAAGCAATGATCGGAATAGAGAATAATAAAAAAGATGCAGTGACCCACCTGGAGAAACTAAGTTCAGGATATAAAGGTATAACAGTACATGCCTTAAAGGTAAAATACCCCCAGGGCGCTGAGAAACAACTTATTAAAGCCCTTATCGGCAGGGAAGTTCCATCGGGCCATCTGCCGATAGATGTAGGAGCAGTTGTTCATAACATTGGTACTGCCTATGCTGTTTATGAAGCTGTACAAAAAAACAAACCACTTTTTGAAAGGGTAGTTACAATAACAGGAAAATCCCTTTCAAATCCCGGAAATTACCTTGTCAGAGTGGGAACACCTCTTAAAAACCTCATTGAAGCTGCAGGTGGACAACCTGAAGATACAGGCAAGTTAATCAGCGGAGGACCGATGATGGGCAAGGCAATATCAGGCGACGGCGTTCCTGTGGTAAAGGGCACATCGGGAATTGTATTGTTCCGGCAGGCTGATTCAGTAAGAAATGCTGTTAATCCATGTATCAGATGCGCAAAATGCACTTTTGCCTGCCCGATGAACCTCGAACCCTTCCTTCTGGCAACACTCTCAGCAAAAGGCATGTTTGAAAGAGCTGAAAACGAAAAAATTACAGACTGCATGGAATGTGGTTCCTGCAGTTATACCTGCCCTGCGGCCAGACCTCTCCTTGATTATATAAGGCTTGGAAAATCAACTGTTATCAAACTTGCACGTCAGAAAAATTTAAAATAACTGAAAAAAATACTTCATGAGCAATCCGCTTAATATATCACCTTCACCTCATATCCACACCACGGAAACCACCCGTAAACTGATGTCTGGTGTAATACTTGCACTTGTTCCGGCAGTAATAACCTCTGTTCTTTTCTTTGGCGCAGGTGCAGCAATAGTAATGTCAACAGCTATTATATCATGTGTTGCATTTGAATATTTAATACAGAGGTTCATTCTTGGCAAACCAATCTCAATAAGTGATGGTTCAGCAGTTGTTACAGGCTTACTGCTTGGACTCAACCTGCCTTCCAACATCCCGGTGCTGTCAATCGTGATGGGCAGCCTTGTTGCAATTGGTGTTGCAAAAATGACATTCGGGGGACTGGGTAACAATCCTTTCAATCCGGCTCTTGTCGGAAGGGTGTTCATGCTTATTTCCTTTCCTGTACAAATGACAACCTGGCCTGTTCCAAAAGGACTCAGCACTGGTTATACTGATGCAGTAACGGGTGCAACTCCCCTCGCAATACTTAAGGAAGGCCTTAAGAACGGAGAGTCGCTTTCACAGCTGATGAGTAATATCCCGGGAACAATAGATATGATACTTGGGAAAATGGGCGGTTCAGTAGGTGAAGTATCAGCACTGGCTCTGATAATCGGCCTTGTTTACATGCTTTTCAAAAAGATAATTACCTGGCATATACCTGTTTCTGTTATTGGCAGCCTGATGGCCTTCACTGCCATATTGTGGCTCATCAACCCTGAAGCCTATGCCTCTCCGGTATTTCATCTTCTTTCAGGAGGACTGCTTCTTGGCGCCATTTTCATGGCAACTGATTATGTCACCTCACCTATGAGTGCTGCCGGAATGATAGTTTATGGATGCGGCATCGGATTGCTAACTGCCGTGATAAGAATATGGGGTGCATACCCCGAAGGTGTATCATTTGCAATACTCATTATGAATGCTTTTGTTCCGCTTATGAATGCATATATCAAACCTAAAAAATTCGGAGAGGAGGTAAAAAATGGCAAAAACTGAATCCTCCTTTAAAAACATGGTTCTGTCCCTTTCACTGATCTCCCTTGTTGCATCAGCCTGTCTGGGATTTGTATATGAATTTACAAAAGAACCTATTGAATTGTCGAACCTGAACAAAAAAGTCAATGCCATTAAACTTGTAGTACCTGAGTTTAACAATAATCCGTATGATGAAAGATTCAGGCTTGCTACAGGAGAAGGCGATAGTCTTGATGTCTATCCTGCCAGAAAGGATGATGTAATTGTCGGATATGCTGTCAACACCTACACAAACAAAGGATTCAGTGGAAATATCAGTCTTATGGCCGGCTTTAAGCCTGATGGATCCATAATAAGTATTACAGTTCTGGAGCATAAGGAAACACCCGGGCTTGGAACCAAGATGGCTGATCCGGGGTTCAAGGATCAGTTTAATGAAAAGAATCCGGGCAGCTTCAAATTAAAAGTTAAAAAAGACGGTGGCGAAGTCGATGCAATAACAGCAGCTACAATAAGCTCCCGTGCATTCTGCGATGCTGTGCAGAGAGCATATAATACATTACAGAAAGGAGGAAGTAAATGAGCCAGTTTAAGAATTTTACAAAGGGATTCATTAAGGAAAATCCCATTCTGGTGCTGGTTCTCGGAACCTGTCCAACCCTTGCAACAACCTCGTCTTCATTAAACGGACTTGGAATGGGAATTGCAACAACATTTGTACTGATAGGCTCAAATGCTGTTGTCTCGCTTCTTGCTAACGTTATACCCGACAAGGTGAGAATACCTGCTTTTGTTGTAATTATAGCCTCTTTTGTTACAATTGTTGATCTGCTCATGCAGGCTTATGTTCCGTCACTTTACGATAAGCTGGGGATTTTCATCCCGCTTATAGTTGTCAACTGCATAGTACTTGGAAGAGCTGAAGCCTATGCAAGCAAGAACGGAGTATGGTCGTCGTTCATTGATGGTTTTGGCATGGGACTTGGATTCACATGCGCCCTTGGCATCCTTGGAGCATTCCGGGAAATTGTCGGAAGCGGCTCTATTTTCGGCTATAAATTCATTCCCGGCGACGGAGTGCTTGTATTTATTCTTGCCCCGGGTGCGTTTATAGCTCTGGGTTACCTGATTGCCATTGTTAACAAGATCAAGAAATAACCTGAACAACCATGGAATACATACTTCTTATTATATCAGCAGTTTTCATAAACAATGTTGTACTGGCTCAGTTCCTGGGAATATGTCCTTTCCTGGGAGTTTCAAATAAGGTTGGAACTGCGCTTGGAATGGCAGGTGCTGTTACATTCGTAATTGTGCTGGCCACTATGGCAACTTACATTATTCAGATTTTTGTCCTGAATCCCCTGGGCATTGCATTCATGCAGACAATTACATTTATTCTTGTTATTGCTGCCCTTGTACAGATGGTTGAGATAATTCTGAAAAAAGTGAGCCAGGGTCTATACCAGGCCCTCGGTATCTTTCTTCCTCTTATTACAACAAACTGTGCCGTTCTTGGTGTGGCGATACTTGTTATCAAAAAGAATTATAACCTGCTTGAGGGAGTTATTTTCGGGGCTTCAACTGCAATTGGTTTCGGTCTTGCACTTATAATTCTGGCAGGTATCAGGGAACAGCTTGAACTTGCTGAAATACCAAAGGGAATGAAGGGAGTACCTATATCCCTTGTAACTGCCGGAATACTTGCTCTGGCCTTTATGGGTTTCACAGGAATTGTAAAATAGGCCTTTCCGGCTTACAGCTGCAAATTTCCAATATCTTAAATTTTCTTAATTTCCGGCAGGATTAAAGGAATTTCCTTAAATTTGTTTTTCCCGGATTTCTTTTAGAAAATCAGGAATTATATACTTGTAAATGAACAATTTACAAGATTTGTATTTTTTAACATGAGAATTCTGTTAATGCTGGATATTATAATAACAACAACTTAACCTGTATATATATGATAAAGAAAGTTTTTTCAATGCTGTTTTTATGCTCGGCTTTGTCGCTGAATATTTTCGGACAAAACTACAGTATAGTTATTAAGGGCGGGCATGTTATTGACCCGAAGAATAACATCAATGAGCCTATGGATATTGCAATTCGCGATGGCAAAATTGCACTTGTTGCTAAAAATATAGATCCAGAGGGCGCTGCCCAGGTTGTGGATGCAAAAGGCATGTATGTAACTCCGGGACTTATTGATATTCATGTTCATGTGTATAATGGGACCAATATGGATCAGCAGTATATGAACGGACCTAATCCTGTTCCGCCTGACGGTTTTACATTCAGAGTTGGTGTTACAACTGTTGTAGATGCCGGTTGTGCAGGCTGGAGAACCTTCCCTGCATTCAAAAGACAAACTATAGATGCATCACAGACAAGGGTGCTGGCCTTTCTCAATATAGTTGGAGAAGGTATGAGAGGAGGTCCCTTTGAACAAAACCAGAAGGACATGGATCCTAAAGTAACTGCCGACTTCGCTCTGAAGAACTCAAAAGATATAGTAGGTATAAAGCTTGCGCATTATAATGGCCACGACTGGAATCCGGTAAAACTTACTGAGGAAGCAGGAAAATTGTCAAATATGCCTATCATGGTTGACCTTGGCGGTGCAAATCCTGCGCTTTCTCTCGATACACTTTTCATGCAGGTCTTCCGTCCCGGTGACATATTCACTCATTGTTTCGGACAGCTCGGCAGAAGCAGGGATTGTATTATTGATGCAGAAGCAGGAAAAGTAAAACCCTTTACCCTTGAGGCACGTAAGAGAGGTATTATTTTTGATGTAGGTTACGGAGGCATAAGTTTTGCATACTCCCAGGCTATTCCTGCAGTGAAAAATGGCTTTTACCCTGATGCAATCAGCACAGATCTTCATATAGGAAGCATGAACGGTGCAATGAAGGACATGATAACAACAATGAACAAATTCCTTGCAATGGGCATGAATCTCCAGAGTGTGATAAATGCAAGTACCTGGAAACCTGCCCAGATCATCAAGCGTGAAGAACTCGGACATCTGTCAGTTGGTTCAGAAGCAGACGTTGCCATACTCAACATGAGATCAGGAAAATTCGGACTGTTTGATTATACTGGTTATAAGCTGGAGACAGATAAAAAGCTCGAGTGTGAAATGACTATAAGAGCAGGAAGAATTGTTTATGACCTCAATGGAATAGCAAACCCGATCTTTGTTACCCGCAGGAGATATAACTGATCATATTAATTTTTTGCCTGAGAAGGATCAAATACTTAAATTTACTGACCTAAGACCTGAAAACTGTTTAATAATAATCAATATATATGAAAAGAAGAGAAGTAATCAAGAATCTGTCGATTATACCTGTATCAGGTGTTGTCCTCGGCAGTGCCATCCCGTTTGAATCAACATTTGGTGCATCAGCTGCAGCAGCTCCGAAAAGAGATATATTCAAGGAACTCGGAATCAGGACATTTATTAATGCTGCCGGTACCTATACCGCTCTTTCAGGATGTATAATGCATGAGGAGGTAGTTGAGACAATCAGGTATTCATCCCAGAAATTCGCAGCCATTGATGACTGTCAGGATGCAGTCGGGAAAAAAATTGCCGAACTGTGTCAGGCTGAAGCTGCAATGGTTACAGCAGGCTGCTGGTCGGCGCTTGTTCTTGGCACAGCCGGAGTATTAACCGGAACAGATCAGCAGAAAGTGGCTCAGCTTCCTCACCTTGAAAATATGAAATCTGAGATTCTTGTTCAGAAGGAACATAATCACGGATATGTCCATGCACTTACAAATACCGGAGCTAAAATTGTTGTTGTGGAAACCGCCGAAGATGTAGCTAAAGCAGTTAACGAAAAAACAGCAATGATGTGGTTCCTTAACTATGCAGGACCTAATGGTAAAATACAGGATAAGGAATGGGTTGCCCTTGGTAAAAAATATGGTATTCCCACAATGATTGATATGGCAGCAGATTCAACACCTGTCGAAAATCTTTCCAAATTCAATAAAATGGGCTTTGACCTTGTGTGCGTATCAGGAGGAAAAGGCCTCAGGGGACCGCAGAGTGCAGGTATCCTCATGGGTAAAAAAGAGCATATTGCTGCAGCACGTCTTAATGCTCCTCCACGAGGCGGAAATATCGGTCGCGGTATGAAAGTCAATAAGGAAGAGATAATCGGAATGTATGTAGCTCTCGAGAAATTTATAAACCGCGATCACCAGGCACAATGGAAAATATGGGAAAACCGCATTGCTGTTATGGAAAACGCAGCTAAAGCATTTCCGGGTGTTACAACATCAGTTACTGTTCCTCCGGTTGCCAACATTACCCCCACTCTGTCAATTTCATGGGATACTACAAAAATTAAGGTTGATTGCAATGAATTCCGCAACAGGCTCAGAAAAGGCGAACCCTCAATTGAAATGATGGGCAGCAAGGATAATCTTGTTATCACTTCCTGGATGCTGAAGGACGGTGAAGATAAAATTGTTGCAAAACGTATTGCTGAGGAGCTTAAAAAGGCCTCAGCATAAGTATTAAGTAATTAATTGTATTATTGTTAATTAATTAACAGATGAATTTAAAAAAATTATCATATTCAGCACTTTTACTGGCATTGCCATTTCTCATTAATGCCCAGAATTATGATCTCATAATAAAGGGAGGACATGTAATCGATCCT
>CAZEYY010000011.1:43474-46653 GCA_964516485.1 uncultured Rikenellaceae bacterium | reverse complement strand
AGCTTCTCTCCTTTCATGTTTCCGATTGCCTGAATGGCTGCAGCACTGGCTTCAATTAAATTTGGGAAATATTAGGCCTTAAATATGAAAAGGGGCTGTTAAAGGCCCCTTTTTTTTTCCTTATATTAGTCATTTAGAACTACAGTTAAGCTTTAAAATCTTAAATTTGAAGCAGTCTCAAAACATTAGCAATGATTACATCTGAAGATCTGAAAAAATACGGTATTCATGACGTTACGGAAATTCTCTATAACCCGTCATATAACACGCTTTTCGCAGAAGAAACAAAACCAGGACTGAGCCAGCTTGAGAAAGGAATCATAACAAAATCAGGAGCAGTTGCAGTTGATACCGGCATCTTCACCGGAAGATCTCCCAAGGACAAGTATGCTGTATATGATGAAACCACAAAGGATACTGTATGGTGGAGAAACGAAAAGTCTAAAGTATCTGACAATAAGCCAATTACACAGGAAATATGGAAACATTGCAGGAATATAGCCGTAACTCAGCTGTCGGGCAAAAGACTGTTTGTTGTAGATGCCTACTGTGGCGCAAATGAGAATACAAGACTGAAAGTCAGGTTCTTAACCGAAGTGGCCTGGCAGGCTCATTTTGTAAAGAATATGTTCATAAGGCCAGAACAGGCTGAACTTGAAAACTTTACACCTGATTTTGTAGTTATTAATGCATCAAAGGCAACAAACCCCGACTGGAAAGAACAGGGACTCAATTCTGAAAATTTTATAATCTTCAACCTCACCGAACGCATGCTCATAATCGGTGGTACCTGGTATGGAGGTGAAATGAAAAAAGGCATCTTCTGCCTTATGAATTATTACCTTCCTCTGAAAGGCATCGCTTCAATGCATTGCGCTGCAAATGTGGGTAAGAAAGGGGACACTGCAATCTTCTTCGGATTATCAGGTACCGGCAAGACAACACTTTCAACAGATCCAGAAAGGGCACTTATAGGTGATGATGAACATGGCTGGGACGATGATGGCGTATTCAATTTTGAAGGAGGCTGCTATGCCAAGTGCGTAAAGCTAAGCAAGGAAAAGGAGCCGGGTATCTATAATGCAATACGCCGTGACGCCCTGCTTGAAAATCTTGTCATACTCGATGACGGCAGCATAGACTTCAACGATACTTCAAAAACAGAAAATACAAGGGTGTCATACCCTATTTATCATATAGAAAATATTGTCAAACCGGTATCAAAGGCTGGTCATGCTACCAAAGTGATTTTTCTCACAGCAGATGCCTTTGGAGTTCTTCCCCCTGTAAGCAGGCTAACCGAAGAGCAGACTCAATACTACTTTCTGAGCGGTTACACCGCAAAAGTAGCTGGCACTGAAAGAGGAATACTTGAACCTGTCCCCTCATTCTCAACATGTTTCGGAGGAACCTTTCTGATGCTTAATCCTCTTGTTTATGCCGAAGAACTGGCAAAGAAGATGAAAGGAAGCAAAGCCCAGGCCTGGCTCGTTAATACAGGCTGGATGGGAGGTTCGTATGGAACCGGTGAAAGAATAGACCTTACCGTAACAAGGAAGATTGTAAATGCAATACTGAACGGCTCACTGGATAATGCCGAATTCATAAAGATCCCTGTTTTCGGTCTGAGTATCCCAAAACATATTGACGGTGTTGACGACAATATGCTGGAACCGGCCAGAACCTGGGAGTCAGAGAAAAAATGGAGAATTGCTGCCACTGACCTTGGACTCAAGTTCAGGAGCAACTTTACAAAATTTGCCGGCAACAAAGGCGCTGATCTGCTTGCAGAACACGGACCTGAAATATAATATATAATATACTTATATATATAAGTATCTTATATAACAATTAATTTTATCATACCTTTATGAACCTTCTTGCTGTTACTATATCCTTTATTACTGCCTACCTGCTCGGATCAGTTCCAAATGCAGTCTGGATTGGCAAAAAATTCCACGGTATTGACGTAAGGGAGCATGGAAGCAAAAATGCTGGAGCCACAAATGTAATAAGGGTACTTGGCTGGAAAACAGGCATACCTGTTCTTCTGGCAGACCTTGCCAAAGGCTGGCTTGCAGCGATGATGCCTGTTTTTCTTAATGCCGCCGCACCTGACACTGCATTGCTTAAAAACCTTCAGATTATAGCCGGTATAATTGCAATAGCAGGGCATATATTCCCGGTTTTTGCAGGATTCAGTGGCGGAAAAGGAGTTGCCACAATGTTCGGAGTGCTGCTTGCTCTTCAGCCTCTTCTGACGCTTTGCAGTGTTGGTGTATTTCTTTCTGTACTGCTTGTCACTGGAATTGTTTCAGTTTCATCTATGATTGCCGGCATTTCATTTCCTGTATTTCTTTTCAGCATATTCAGCACGCCCTCAGTTTTGTTCAGGATTTTTACCGTTATTGTTGCAGTAGCCTTGTTGTTTACACACCGGAAAAATATAGAAAGGCTCCTTAAGGGTGAAGAGAAAAAGCTTTTTACTTTCAGGAAAAAGACACATCAGGAGTTATAATGATTTTTACTATTTTTAGAACAATAATATATTTGACAAGACTAAATATTAAAATATAAACCTTTCAAAATCTGATTATTATGGAAAAAAGCATCAAAGGAACAAAAACAGAAAAAAACCTCCTGAAAGCATTTGCAGGTGAATCACAGGCAAAAAACAGGTATGAATTTGCCGCAAAGGTGGCAAAGGAAGAAGGCTATGAACAGATTGCAGGGATCTTTCTTGAAACAGCTCTCCAGGAACAGCAGCATGCAAAGCGCTTCTTCAAATTCCTTGAAGGCGGGATGCTCGAAATAACAGCTTCATATCCTGCAGGAAAAATAGACACTACAAAAGGCAACCTCCTTGCAGCAGCAGAAGGTGAACATGAGGAGTGGAGCGATCTGTATCCTGCATTTGCTAAGATTGCAGAGGAAGAAGGTTTCAAAACTGTTGCAACTGCATTCAAGGCTATAGCAGCAGCTGAAAAAGGGCATGAAGACCGTTACAGGAAACTTCTTGAGAACGTCATGAAAGACAAGGTGTTCGAAAGGGATGAAAAGGTATTCTGGTATTGCAGGAAATGCGGATATATTCATTTCGGAACCAAACCGCTTAAAAACTGTCCGGCTTGTCTGCATCCCGAAAGCTATTTCGAATTGCTTCCTTCCAATTATTAAAA
>CAZEYY010000011.1:9131-43374 GCA_964516485.1 uncultured Rikenellaceae bacterium | reverse complement strand
TCACCTGTTCCCTGCAGCGCTGCCAGGGCTGCCCTTTGCGCTATTGAACATACTCCTGAAGTAAACTGTCCCTGCAGTTTATTGCAGGCTTTTGCAAGCCACACCGGAGCCCCAATGTAACCAATCCTCCATCCTGTCATGGCATAACCCTTCGACACTCCGTTTACAGTTATAACCCGGTCATAAATAAAACTGAAGGAGGCAAGGCTTACATGTTCTCCTTCGAAAATAATGTGCTCATAAATCTCATCTGAAATAGCAAATACTCCTTCATGCTTTTCAATTATACGAGCAAGCTTCTCCATTTCGGCCTTTGAATAGACCATGCCGGTAGGATTTGACGGGGAGTTGAAAATAACTAGCCGTGTCTTTCCGGAAATGGCATTTTCGAGCTGTTCAGGTTTAATTTTAAAATCATTATCTATTGTAGTTGAGATAATTACAGGCTTTCCTCCTGCGAGTATAACCTGATCATAGTAACTTACCCAGTAAGGAGCAAGTATGACAACCTCATCGCCGGGATTGACAAGTGACAAAATCACATTAATCAGTGAGTGCTTCCCGCCTGCCGATACTATTACCTGATCGGGTGCATAATCAAGCTTGTTCTCCCTTTTGAATTTAGCCGAAATGGCCTTCCGGAGGTCCTCATAACCTGGCACAGGGGGATATTTGGAATAATTGTCATCTATAGCTTTTTTGGCTGCTTCCTTAATATAGTCAGGAGTGTTGAAATCAGGTTCTCCCAGGCTGAGACTGATTACATCAATTCCCTTAGCCTTAAGTTCCCTGCTCTTCTGATCCATTGCAAGTGTCTGCGATACTGCAAGCGATTTGACCCTGTCTGATACGTATTCCATAATCGGAGTTTGGAGTTTAGTGTTTAAAGTTTAAAAGTAAAAATAATTTCTGGTTTGATAGAATATCTCATTTAATCAGATGTCAAAAGAATGAATTAAGTTTGTAATAGTAATTTACAGGAAATATGGAAATACTTGCAGATATTCTAAAAATAACAATACCTGCCCTGCTCGTCATGCTGATGGCTTGGCTAGTGCTCAGAAACCTTATCAGGAATGATCAGGAAAAGCGTCGCCAGGAAATAATACTTCAGACAAGCAAAACCGTGACTCCCATAAAGTTACAGGCTTATGAAAGGATTGTACTGTTCCTTGAAAGAATCTCACTCGAGTCGATGATTATCCGTGTGAGCAATGCTGAGATGACTGCGGGCCAGCTTCATAGCACACTCCTCAATACCATCAGGAGTGAGTTTGAGCATAATCTTTCCCAGCAGATCTACATGAGCCCTCAGGCCTGGGAAGTTGTTAAAAATGCAAGGTCGTCGATGATCAGGATTATCAACGGCGAAGCAGAAAAAATGCCTGCCAATGCCACAGGACTTATGCTCAGCAGGCAACTTCTTCAGCATGTAATGGACATGGAAAAGGAACCCACCCGGGTTGCAATTGACTACATCAAGGGCGAGATCGGGAGGATGATTTAGATTACATCAACTCCACGCTCCTCTTCACAAAGGCACTCAGTTCCTCTCCGCGAAGCATATTGTTAGCAAGCAGGGCAAGGTCTACAAGCTGCCTTACGGTCCTGTTTTCAGCACCATAAGCTTCAAGGATGTCCTTCCGGGAATTTTCAATGCTCTCAAGTTCTTTACGCAGCTTTTCAAGATCATCCTTTTCCATCTGGCTTAATTCCTCAGGCTTCTTTTTGCTATGCTCCTTCTCCATAAACTCAACCTCTTCCTTAAGACGCTTCCTCTCTTTATCATTTGCTGATAGTTCAGCGCCTTTTTCTGTACCAAGGTCTTCGGAAATTTTGTGTATCAGCTTATGATTCGAATTAAGAACAAGGTTATAGCTGTCGGGAAGTTCGCCATAGAAGTTCATTCCTCCGCCCATCTGCGACATATCCTTCATTCTTCTCATAAACTCAGACTGGGTAATAGTTACAGGGGATTCATTTTCATCAAGGCTCTCGAAAGTGACATTATAAAAGTCCTTGCCTTTAGTTTTTACAGTAAATACACTTTTCAGGTCATCCTGTTTTTCAGCCGCAAGCTTTGATTCTCTTGTTTCGTCTTTCTGAATAAGCTTATCAATTATATCTGAATCCACTCTTACAAATCTGCATTCCTTCAACTTTGTTTCAAGATGATTAATAAGATGAACATCGAGCTGACCGTCAAGATTCAGAACATCATAGCCTCTTGCCTTTGCCTTTTCAATATAAGCATACTGGTCAGTTTTGTTTGTGGAATAAAGATAAATAAGCGTCTTATGCTTGTCGGTCTGGTTTTCCTTAACGAGCTTTTCATACTCTTCGTATGTAAAGTACTTATCATCAGTGTTTTTAAGCAAGGAAAACTTTGAAACCTTTTCATAGAATTTTTCTTCTGTTATCATTCCGTATTCAATGAAAAGTTTCAGGTTATCCCATTTCTTTTCAAATTCTTCACGGTTATTTTTGAAAATGTCATTCAGCCTGTCTGCCACCTTTTTGGTGATATGGCTTGAGATCTTTTTAACATTTGAGTCGCTCTGAAGATAGCTCCTGGAGACATTAAGAGGAATATCGGGAGAATCCAGAACACCGTGCAGCAGAGTAAGGAATTCAGGCACAATGCCTTCAACAGAATCGGTCACAAATACCTGGTTGGAGTACAGCTGTATCTTGTTCTTCTGAATCTCAATATTGCTCTTGATCTTCGGGAAATAAAGTATACCGGTAAGTTTAAAGGGATAGTCAACATTCAGGTGAATATTGAAAAGTGGCTCATCTCCCGAAGGATAAAGCTCCCTGTAAAACTTCTGATAATCCTCATCCTTAAGATCTGAGGGTTTTAATGTCCAGGCAGGTTTTGTATTATTGATAATCTTATCCTTGCCTGTCTCAACCATTTTTCCGTCCTTCCATTCCTTTTCCTTGCCAAAGGCAATCTCAACAGGCAGGAATTTGCAGTATTTCCTGAGCAACTGTTCAATTTTATCCTCTTCAAGGAAATCCTTCGATTCCTTGTCAATATGCAGGATCACATCCGTTCCCCTGCCTTCTCTTTCGCTGTCTTCAATAGAGTATTCGGGACTGCCGTCACAGGTCCATTTAACAGCTTTGGCACCTTCCTGCCATGATTTCGTTACAACCTCAACCTTGTCGGATACCATGAATGATGAATAAAAACCCAGACCAAAATGACCAATTATGGAATTAGCCTGATCTTTGTACTTGTCGAGGAAGTCATTTGCACTGGAGAAAGCAATCTGATTCAGGTATTTGTCGAGCTCTACAGCAGTCATTCCAATTCCCTGATCAGAAACTTTTATTGTTTTCTTCTTCTTATCAAGGGTTACATAAATTGTCGTATTCCCGACTTCTCCCATATAATCACCAACTGAAGCCATTGTTTTAAGCTTCTGTGTTGCATCAACAGCGTTTGAAATAAGTTCACGAAGGAAAATCTCATGATCTGAATAAAGGAATTTCTTGATAATAGGGAAAATGTTCTCTGTTGTAACTCCAATTTTACCGGTTTGCATATCGTTAAGTTTTATGTTATACAAGAATAAACTGCCGACTGAAATCAAAAGCTGTGCCGTACAGTCAAAACTGACAAATAGTCACAAAAACGGGAGGAAGTAAGCTAAAACAGCCTTGGAAGCATTATCCAGGCAAGCACCGAAAGAAGAATAACCAGTGAACCAAGGCCGATGAGGGAATAAACAGCATTGTTTCTTTTCCGTTTGTAAATTACGCTTTCATATTCACCCTCATGTTTTTTCACAATATTGAGAAGGCGCAGAGCCATGTTTGAATTCTTTGGCATACAGAAACATCCTTCAGCAGGGATTACCTTTTTTATTTCCTCAATCTTATCAGCTGTACCTATAATTACTAATCCTGTAGAGTTGTCCAGGGCTTTAATCTCGGAAGCCAGCCTTCCGATCATAACAAAATTCTCAGTTGTATCATGGGCTCCAAGCACTGCAATCCTGCAAAAGTCCGGATCTTTCTCTTTCTCAAGGTACTGCATGAATTCATCAACATTCATAAAAGTAGAAACAGTGTATTCTGCAGGCCCGAAGTTATTTTTAATATCCTCCGAGAACCATCTGAAATCGTCGTAACAGATTATATGCGTTTTATGTTTACCTGGCTTCACCTTCTACTGGTATATTCGTTTTTATTTTCTCCCTGTTACGTGCATCAACATTAATTTTCAAAACCCATCTGTCATTTTCAAGAAAATATGCATCATTTGTATAATGAGGTCCGTAGTACCTTTTCTGATTCTCCAGCTCCGGTGAAAAAGGAACCAGGTGATCGAAGATGACCGAATCATCACCTCCGAACCTCAGTGTCATTGTGGCTTCTGAAGAATACTCAAATAGCGCTCTGTATTTAACCGATTCTTCAGCCGTGAATGATTTTATCCCAAAAATAATCTTTTCATTCCTGTCAAAGTACAGTGTTTCAATGATTTTTCTTGTTATGTCGGGATTTCCGTAATCAATGCCGAGCAAAATCCAGCATTTCACACCGTTTATTACCTGTGGCATAATGCCATAATAGAGAGCGCCATACCAGTTTTCGGAATAATATACTGTATCGCTGCTTATCAATGCAGACTTATATTCTGAAGTCATCTCATAAACTTTGTCCGGGTGTCCGTCCTTACTCCTCCTTATTATATATAGGTAGTACCTGCCGGGAGAATTTCTGAGGTTAAGGTTCCATGTAAGTAATTTTATTACTGAATCGGGTGATGTAACCTGTCCGAGAAATTTTACATTGTCAAACCTGTGATTAAATGCTGTATCGGTTCGTGCATAATTTCCAACAATGACTTTAATTGAATCATTTATCCTTATTCTCACAGAATCGTCTGAAACTACAAGCAGTCTGTCGAAAAGTCTCCCGAGCGTAGCTGAAACAGAACCGGAATCCGTCTGACCTTTTGCCTCTGCTACTGACAGAATTGCACAGGCTGACAGGCATATCAGGGTATTCCGGAGCATTATGGTCTTATTTATCAAGGTCATCAAGGAGATTAATTATTTGCCTGCAGGCTGCTTTGGTCTCCTCATCTTTTATTATCAGAGGCGGAGCTATCCTGAAAGCATCGCTGCAGAAAAGGAAATAATCAAGAATCAGGCCATAAGTTGGCGCCATGGCAACGGCTTTCTTAACATACTTATCATCAATAAGCTGAACAGCAAGCAGAAGACCTTCTCCCCTGATATTTCGTATAAGCCTGTGTTGCAGTAATTTTCTGAACAAGCCAGATTGCACCTTGCAGTTATCCGTTAGTTTATCATTAACAAGCACTTCAAGAGATGCCAGTCCTGCGGCACAGCATACCGGATGCCCTCCGAAAGTGGTAATGTGTCCCAAAACTGGTTTATCAGCTAATGAAGACATTATTTCTGAAGAAGATATGAAAGCACCCAGAGGCATACCTCCGCCAAGAGCTTTTGCAAGAAGGATTATATCAGGAATTACATTGAACTTGTTTGTGGCAAACATATCTCCCGTTCTTCCGAAGCCTGTCTGTATCTCGTCGAAGATAAGCAGGCTGCCTGTTTTATCACATTGCTCCCTTACAGCCTGAAGGTAACCGGCATCAGGATAAATAATGCCACCCTCAGCCTGAACAGGCTCAATTATTACCCCTGCAATATGTTTATCAATCCGGTCCAGCGCTGAAAAGTCATTAAAATCAATCTGATGAATATCAGGCAATAAGGGACGAAAGGCTGATCTGAACTCTTCACTTCCCTGAACGCTCATCGCCCCGTGTGTACTACCGTGATAAGCATTTCTGAATGACACTATACCTGTTCTGCCTGTATATCGTTTCACAAGTTTCAGGGCACCCTCGACAGCCTCGCTGCCGGAATTCACAAAAAAGACTGAATTAAGGTTTTCAGGCAGCACTCTGGCAAGCATTTCAGCATAACGCACCTGAGGGCTCTGGATATACTCACCATAGACCATAAGGTGCATATAGTTATCAGCCTGTGCTTTTACCGCACTCACAATATGAGGATTACCATGCCCTGTATTACTTACAGAAACACCGCTTATAAGGTCGAGGTATTTTCTGCCATCGGCGCCATAAAGGTAAACACCTTCAGCTTTAACGATTTCGAGAAGCATGGGATAAGGCGAAGTCTGCCCCAGGTGTTCAAGAAATAATTGACGGTTTGTAAGCATCTGAAGAAGCTGCGTTATCGGGCCATGACATTGATATCATTTAAAAGAGAATCCCTGAAAGATTTTCCGACAGGAATACTTTTTACTGTACCACCGATATTCAGGTCGAGTGTATTCTCCTTGATAGTCTGAATGTTGCTCTTATTAATTATGAAGGATCTGTGGACCCTAATGAAGACACCCGGAGGAAGATAATCTTCAATAGCCTTCATTGTGAAATGAATAGTGAATTTATCATCGATTGTTGTAAGGGTAACATAATTTTCGAGCGCCTCTATGAATATAATATCATTAAGCTTGAGTTTAACAAGAGAAGATCCCTTCTTGATAAATATTTCCTTGTCGCCTGTAGAAACAGGTTCCTTACGGGAATAATACCTCATAGTTTTGTCAATTGCCTTGCAAAACCTTGAGTAAGTGATTGGTTTAACAAGGTAATCGACAACATTAAAATCGAATGCCCTGGCTGCATAGTTCTCTCCCGATGATATAATAATTATATTGGGAGGATTTTCAAGGCTCAGGATAAATTCGAATCCGTCCATTTCAGGCATTTCAATATCGAGGAAAAGAAGGTCAATATCCTTTCGTTTTGTAAGGATATTACGCGCTTCAATAGAATCACTGAACGCACCGATAAGTGTAAGGGAAGAAGTTTTTCTTACGAACTCCCCGATTACCTTACAGCTCAATTTATCATCGTCTATTATGATGCAGTTCATTTCACGATCCTTGAAAATGGTCAGTGAGGTAAAAATAATAAATTTTTAGAGATTACATTAATTTAGAAAAAAAGATGAAGAAATATTCCGGAAGAGCTTGAATATTATAAAAACAAAAAGGGGTGTTTTACCACCCCTTTGGCAATCTCAATCAGAATAGATTAAAGACCTTTGTTAAGTGCCGGAGCTGCTTTGAATTTTACAACTTTCTTAGCAGGTACATTGAGTTTAGCGCCTGTACGTGGATTACGAACTGTTCTTGCGCTTCTCTTTGTTACATTGAATGTGCCAAGGCCAGGGAGCTGGATCCTGTGACCTTTTTTCATAGCTTTTCCAAAAGCTGTAACAAATGAATTGAGGGCTTTACCTGCATCTTTAATAGAAAGACCTGCATCAGCAGCAATTGCATTTACTAATTCTTTTTTTGTCATTGTGTAGAGATTTAAAGTTAGACCAATCTTACTAATTGATTACAAATTTATCTTATTTAAGATACTGTGCAAATAAATTTTGTCGTTTTTCCACAAATAATGCCACTTTTAGGTTAAAACAGCTGTTTTTTTGGATGAACGTAATAAAATACATAAAATATCGCATTCGCTCACCTATAGTCAATATCAGAACATATTGAAGTGTTTTTTTGTTAACAATATGTTTATAAAGTACATATACTACTGTTTATCAATGCTTTAAGAATTTTTTTTCAAAAAATTATAAAAAATCAAAAAAAGATTATCTTTGCGGCGGAGAAATGGCAGAGTGGTCGAATGCGGCGGTCTTGAAAACCGTTGTTCTGTATCCACGGGACCGGGGGTTCGAATCCCTCTTTCTCCGCCAAAGCAATCAGACCAATCCCTTCGCAGCAACGAAGGGATTTTTATTTTATTCAAAGCCAGGCTTGCCTGAGCGAAGGATTTGCATAAAATTAAAACCAGGTGCAGCCTGGATTGATCTGATTGCTTTGAAGCTCTCCCCTGAGGGATCATGAGCGAAGCGAATAATCCCATGAACTCACCCCCTTCCCCTCTCTGCTTCACAAAGAGGGGAGCGTGAATAGTGCAAATTCCTCTGAAACATAAGTGTTCTTTTCTATGAAATGAGATCCAAGCCAGGCTTGCCTGAGCGAAGGCTATGAATAAAATAAAAACCAGGCGACAGCCTGGATTGATCTGATTGCTTTGAAGCTCTCCCCTGAGCGATCATGAGCGAAGCGAATAATCCCACGAACTCATTTAAAGCACAATGCAAATAAATGCAGAATCCTGTAAAAATGAAGATTTACAGGATTTTTTGTTTTAAGGCTGGCGAATAACATTTCAATGAAAAGTGTATCGAAAATGTTTGGTCAGCCAAATCTGTTCATGACAAAAAAGCATACTCGTATTCTTGATTCATCGATCAGTAAAGAAAAGAACCAGTTTGCAGAAAAGCTACAAATGTATATGAATTGGACATTACACCTTGTCGAAAAACTGTATCGCAAAGTTGCAGAAATCAACAATTACATCCTTATCCAGATCAAATTCCTTTCTGTTGCCGAGATAATTCCTGGTCTCAGGAGTTATCTCGCTACCATTGTTTAACTCTTCCACCGTGAGACATTTAATATGTTTCTTGGAAACAAGAATTATATAAGCGTTGATGTACGGATAATTTTTAGGCAGGTCTTTTGCTCTGAACTCACCACTGGCTCTGAATTTGACTTCAATGAAATATACTTCCTTTGAGTTAGGATTCTGAATAACGAAATCTGGCATTCGACGGATCTCCTGCGCTACATCTGACCTAACTCCTTTCAGAAGCTCCATAATCCCAGGGATGGTGTTCTCCATACCATACCGAAAGACGTTGTATCCAAGGCTAAGAAAGAGCTCCTGAATTAAAGTTTCAGCTATTCTTCCTTTGATCATTCCATAACGGTATGCCCAGTCTTTGTCTGTCAACCCAGATATTTCTTCAACTTCAACATCTCCACCATTGTTTTTATTCTTTTCAGAATAACATTTCGAGCATAACCCGCCATTGAACTTCGTGAACGCTCCGCATTTTACACATTCAGCCATTTAATTAGAGTTGTTAGTGATCCTTTGCATTTATGATTTTAACACATTATGTAATATATAAATAGATTCCTTGTATGCTAAATCATTGTCAATGAACTCCTTTCTGAGAAAGTAAAATAAAGCTATTTTGAACATCGGAAAGCTTACAAAGACATATTCATTGGGTTGAAAAAAGAAATAAAAGGAAGCATGTTTTGGATCCATTACCACAAGGGAATTGAATCTGCCATTTTTGGACTTTCGTATTATTCTCCTTTGTGAGTTTCGCAAATAACTAAGTGCTCTAAATGGGTTCATTTCAAATATATGCCTCATCCATGAAACAGGAATTTCAGCAAATTGTGGATCATATTCAGAATTCACGTACCTAATATATTTTTTTCGACAGTCGAAAACCTGGCATTTGTAATCTAAGATTTCAAGCCAGCTGATTAGATTATCAGCATCTGCCATGTCAATGACTTCTTTCCTTTCCAAACGCGGTAACAGCTTGATAATATAGTTTTCAATTGGTGATAATAAAGAATTATTACAATGAGCACATGTTGGAATGACCGCCTTGTTAAAGGTCTGAACCTGTCTGTTAACACTCGATACTAATGAATCTTTGGTGTTATTTTCAAATACCCATCTCGGTATAACATGCTCTTTAGTAATCTCAATAGTGGAGTTACAAAAAACACATATTTCAGGATCTTGATCTTTTGTAGCAGGATGAAATCTTTCAAAAACATCTTCGCTAATATCATGACCATGACGTCTTAAATTACCTCGTATAGCCCTAAATTTCAAATCAATATCAGACATGACTATATTCTCAAGGATGCTTGTAAGTTTCCGTAAATATTGTATCCGACAGCCACTTCCTAAAGTAATGATTATCCATAATCTGCTTAAACAGTTCTGTGTGGTCTGTCAGCATATCTACGATCACTCTCTTCAAGGCTTTATCATGCTCAATTCGGGCGTTCTGAGGATCGTTCTGTTTCATTGAGTTCTGAGAAGTTTTATTTATCAGTCTGAACAGGAGGATTCTGAAGCATGTCTTTGAATTCCTGTATATTGACAAGAGGAAGGAAAATATTCTGGTATTCAGTTCCTGCTGTTAAGCTTACAAGAATGCCTCTTGCAGTCGAATAACTGACGCTTAGCAACGTTAGTATGAAGTCATCCGGAAAATTAACCTGTTTTTTTTCATCTTCCTTAATAATATCTTCAAAGTCTTTGAGAATGAATTCGCAATTAATAACTGCTCCAAAAAGTTTAACTGGATTAATTTCGTCTGCTCTTATTAGGAAATCCGTAAGAACTATGATTGTAAGTACCCCTGAATTAATATTGAATCCGATCTGGAATCCTTTCTGTATTCCAATTTTTTCACCATCGAGGGTACTGATCTTCAACCCTTCCAGGGAATTAAGATAAGATGATGTCTTTCTTATGTTCTGAATAGAATATTGCATTAACTTTTTAGCCATATCATGCAGCATTTAATCCAGATCTGATATTCTCTTCACCCGAAATTTTAGCAAATATAGTTGTCATTGAATCTAATGGCAAGTTGACATTTTCATAAGATTTATCAGGATTATATTTCAGCATTACATCAGGGTCGCTCTGAATGTATTTACTCTCATGAAAAACAGTTGAAACAGAGCTATACAAGTCTTTCTCAATAAAGGTCATAAGGTCCACAAGCTGGAAATCAGGAACTTTATTTATGGTGAGGCACAGTTTTACGAGGGAATCTATTTTGAAATTCAGGTTCTTTCCGCTCAAAATTTGTGAAATTCTTCCTTTGGATAAACCCAATATTTCCCCTAGTTGCTTATTTGAGATATTGCTATCCTCAATATATTCCATCAGATCATTGAATATTTTGTTCTGAATTATCTCAGTCCAATAATCACTACTTTTTAATAAATCTTCTCTTTTTAACATAATCTAGTAACTATTTATGTATTCTGACTTAATTCTTCTTAATCTTGCTATATCTTCCTTCTGATCATTCTTGCAACCAGCAAAAACTACAATTTGTCCGGTTTTATCCTTAAATAAATAGATTCGTATATCATCTTTTTTTATCTCATAGTCTTTGATTTTATCACTCTTTCTCCTACCCTTTAATTCCCTGTACTTTGTCTTTGGCAGGTATTTCAGGTTAGCAACAGAATCCATTGTCGCAAAAATTACCGCTAATACTTTTTCTTCTTCCGGGCTTATAAAAGACTCACAGAAATCATCAAAATCACATTTTCCATCAATTTCAAGTTTAAAAAAATTGATTTTCCCTTTGACTTGTTCGATCTTCTTTAACGCAAATTTATGCATAATAGTTTAGTTATAGCTAAACTTTAACATTTTTTCGTTGATCAGAAGCAAAATGTTGTTTCAATTATGACATTTCACCATGTGTAGATCAAATATATCAATAATGATTGAATATATTATTCCTTTGAAAACATTATTTCTAATTATGTAATCATTAAAAATGTTCTGTCTTTGTTAATAATAATCGTAAGTCCTTTGTCATGCTAAATATGAAAAGCCGAACCAGGCTTGCCTGAACCCAACACTCTGTTTAGAATCATTTTAAAATATCTTATTATTTGTTTAATAGTATATTAAGGCCTATCTTGCCTCCCATAGATGAAAACTTTTTTAATGAAACCAGTAACCCGTAAAGAGTTGGACGATTACAAGTTTATTGTCAGTGACTAGATAATAACTATTAAGAGATACCGCAAAGGGAAGCTTTTTAGTTTCCCTTTTTTTTATCCGAAAATTTATGTTTCAATGAAAAGAACCTTGAATATAATTTCGATGTAAATACCACTATATTAATTAAAACCGAAGATGATGAAAGAATTAATTTTAAGCAATCTGGATGTTTCCAGGATAAGGAAAGCAATTGATAACGCTGTACGCCAGAAAAGAATAAGATCAGAGGAAGTATCAAACCTGCTTACGGAATTATCAAAAGCGAAAGTTGTTGCACCGGAAGAAATCCCGGGTGACGTTGTTACTATGAACTCAATTGTAAGTGTGAGCTTCCTTAATACTAATAAATCTATTCAGATTCAACTGGTATATCCTGATATGGCAAACTTCAGGGAGAATAAGATATCAATCTTTTCTCCTGTTGCTACAGCATTGATAGGTTATAAGGCTGGTGATGAGATTGAATGGATAGTACCTTCAGGTCTGACCAGTATAAAAATTGAAAAAATCATTTATCAGCCCGAAGCTGCAGGTGATTTTGATCTGTAAAACAAGTTTCAGTATAATCAGCTGATACATCTACAGCAACTTATTTATCACATATCTAACCCATTAATCATTTTTTTTCCTATATTTCCATTAATTGTGGAGTCCGGAGACCACTTCAAAAACGGGGCGTAACCGAAAAGCCAGATGAGTAGGGCCTAAATTATTACCTGACCTATGGGAACAATTATTGTTATTTATGTGGCGCTGTTCGTGCTGATCATCGTATCGTTGTGGAAAATATTCACAAAAGCTGGAAAGCCGGGATGGGCATGCATTATACCCATCTACAACATCATTGTACTTCTTGAAATTGTTGGGAAACCATGGTGGTGGCTTCTGCTTATGCTTGTGCCGGTAGTCAACCTGGTACTTGCAATCTGGGTGCTTAACCTGCTTTCAAAAAGCTTTGGTCACGAAGTTGGTTTTACTCTCGGGTTGATTTTCCTTGGTTTTATCTTTATTCCTATTCTTGGACTGGGAGAATCGAAATATGTTGGTCCTGCAGGTAAGGCGCAGGCACCTGCTGCACCACCGGCTGCATAAACATAAATAACAACAATTTAAAACTTCGCCACGGATAACATGACCGGAAACGGATTAAAACTCCGTGAATCCCGTGTAATCCGTGGTTATTTTTTTAAAAATCAGTGCGCAAGTATCTTCAGTGAATTATCCCTGTAGATCTTTTTCAAAGTCTGATCACTAAGTCCCAGTCCATAAAGTGGCCAATGATAGCCGAACAGATCAGTCTCGTAGAAATGTTCATCCCTGGTTTCAAGTATCCTGAATGTTACCTTATATATATACTCACTGAAAGTCATATCGGTACCGTAAACAATCCTGTCCTTATACTTCTCCAGAAACTCAGCCGTGAATTTAGGAATCGGCGCAATCTCGCCAAAGCGGGCTGATATATCAGCATACAGGTTCGGATATTTGTCAAAATAATTGCTAAGGAAAGTCAGATCAGCGCAGCAATTAAGCAGATGTGCAGCTAAAAAGACCGTTTTCGGGTGCTTCTTCAATGTGTTTCCAAATCTTTCAAGCATCTCCTCATGACTGTAACTGCCATCATCATTCCTGATATGCCAGGATCCGGCATTCATCAGTCCATCATTAGTTGAATCAATCTTTTCATACATCCATTTATCCTCCGAAATATGGATGTTTACAGGTATCTTAAGCTCAGCGCATTTTTCAAACAGGGCATCAAACCTGGGATCATCAGGTAGTCTGATTGTCTTATCCCTTGAATTTGGGGGCAGTGCTTTTCCCTTGAACATGATCTCCCCTGCACCACGGGCGCCTTTTCTGACGCATCTCTCCAATTCACTTACTGCAGCCGGACCGTATCCCGGTTTCTCAAAATCGCGATAATCAAAGCCGCACCATATCTCAAAACGGTCTTTGTATTTTGCATACAAATCATATATGGAATCAAACCTTGCACCTGTAGCACCGGTAAAAACAATTGACTTTTCAATTCCGCAGGCATCCATTGCCTTTATCCACTTCCTGATCGTTGCTTCATCCTTTGCATAAACATGAGTATGCATGTCAATAGCAGGATATTTAGCTTTCTGAACATTTGTCACAGGTATTTTATAAATCGATACCGGGCGATAATCCTTCAGCAGGATATTTTTACTGTCCTGTGCTCCCACGGCAATTGTCCCAATAAGAAGAAGTGCCGGCAGAAGGTTAATCATTTTATTCATATATCAGTTAATTAGCATGTTAACATATCTGAAGTATCAGGGATAGCATGAAAAAGGCTCATTCTGCACTTCAAAGTAGGGCATGAATTCGCAGTCTGCAACCCCTTCAACTGAAAAATGAAGTGGTTTTCCGGGCACTGGTTTTAGTGTCTTAACAGCTTTCTGTGTTTCAACCGGGAGGTTTATATTTTCCTTTTCTCCCTTTAGATTAGTGTAAGCCATTAAAACAGGTCCGTACTCAACAGCATACCTTTCACGGTCAGTAAATTTATCCTCACCTGTATATTTAGTAAGCCTGAATTCCATAGGAAGAGTAAAAGTGATCTTGTCATTATTCCTCCATTTCTCGAAGAATGTTACATAACTTCCCGGTTTACCTGTCAGCTTCTTCCTGCCATGCACTACAATCACATCTTTTGAGGCCCATGACGGGATTCTGATCCTCACTGCTGATTCGAAAGGCTTATCGACATTAACAGTAATAGTTACTTTCGGATTATAAGGAAACTGTGTATCCATCTTAAGCGTCATTTTTCCCGCTGCTGTCTGTACGTCTATCTCCGAAGCTGCATAAAGATCAACATAAACTCCGTCATCAGCTACTGAATAAATGAATTCAGGGAGAGCTCCCATCATCCGTGTACCCTGGCCCTCGCAGCAGGTGCTCATTGCGAATGGTTGGCGATCGCTCCAGTCCTTTCTCTCCACAAGAACTGAATGATAGCGGATACCTGTTGAATCTACCTGATTGGCAAGCAGATTGTTATAAATCGACTTTTCAATTTCAGCCACATATTTCTCGTTTTCAGGATCAAGAAGGTGAAAGCGCTGATTCAGATAAGACCAGAAAACACTTCCGCATAATTCTCCTGTATTACGGTGAAGGTAATATGATTTGGGAGGATAGAGATCAGTACCCTCGCATATAGCAATTGAGCCTCCGACGTGCTCCCAGTTTTCATGATACAGTTCCCAGGCGCCTGTGGCAGCACTCAGATATTTCTTTTCACCGGTTGCCCTGTACAGGTCAAGGTAGGGTTCAATGCCTGTCAGAAGATAGTTATGAGGCCTGTCGTAGGGATAAAGCCATATAGCCTTAACATCCTTTTTGGCCATCTGGTCCATCCAGTAATTTTCCTGGAAATACCTCTGAACCGTGTATATATCCTGCGGATCACCAACAGGAGAGAAATACATCCTTGTGCTTGGAATTATACCCTGTGTTCCCTGACCTGCCCTACGCAGCATTTCAGGAAGATAAACCGAATTATTGAACCAGTCATAGAATCCTCTCAGCAGCGGAAAAGCCTTTTCATTACCAGCATACCCGGCTTCCAGAAGGCCATGTGTCACCCACGAACGTGTGTAGGCGCCAAATTCACCTGAAAAGATCTTGTATTTCGGGTAAGCCATTATGTATCCGTCAGGTTCCCTGCACTCATCTATCACATCAACTATAAAATTCATTCTTTCCCTCATAGGCTGATTCTCAATCCACCGGAGGGTATTCCCTGCTCCCATAAGAAATCTTCCGGCTTCCTGTCCTGGAAGGTCAACAAACCAGAAATTGTTAAGCTTGTCCTCAAGTGGAGCCACCGGTTTACCTGCTTTTACCCTGAAATTTCTTACAAGCTGGTCGGCAGTGAAAGAATTCATGAGGTAGGCCATATTGTTTTTCATTGTCGTTAACAGAACGCCATCCTTTAACCTTACTCCCGATTTTGGTGTACTTGCCTTATATTTTACCGGATTCCATTTTTCAAACGGGATCACATTAGAAGGATTGTCTGTCCTTACTCCTTCACCCTGTGGTCTTGGAGCTCTTGTCAGCACTGAAATGCCTAGGTTTCCTGTCTGTGAATCTGAAGCAGGCCTGCCTTCCGCTACATCAACCGAACCTGACAGAACAACGAACTTTGACAAAGCAAGGCGTTGCTGCCTCAACCTTAGAGCAGTGAGACGCACAAACCTGCCACTGGCCTCCTTTCCGGCAAAAGTACAAACTTCATCACCCGGATCCCTGAAGTCCTCACGTATCTGATCAACATAAAGGATTGACGTTTTAAATTCAGGATCATCGGAGATCTCAATTTTGAATCTCACCGGAAATCCTATAGAAGCTACATATCCCCATGGAGAAACACGGGGAAGAAGCTTTATCGCAGTTATATTCCTCCTGGACCCCAAGTCGATCTGCACCCATCTCACCTCTGTATCTTTCTGTGCAACAGGAGATTCATATACAGGAGTAAAATATCTTGCTACTCTTTCAACTCCTATCCCAGCCTCTTTCCTTTCATCAAGCGGAGCATATTTTATCTGGGAAAAAGACTGCATGCACACTCCTGCTGACAGGAACAAAAGAAGTAAATATTTATAATGCAGCCTGTTCCAGGCGATTATGAAGTTAGCCATGGCCCTATTTTTAAAATTCTACTTATCCGCGTTTTGCTTATGAAGCTTTTCCACTCTTTCAATTATTTCCATGCACATCCTTCCGTTATGATAAGGACAGATCCAGTGGCCTGCCTTGTCTCCCCTTCCGACCTGACCGTCATCAGTAACATTAGGGAACCATCCACCGTTCACATTGTCAACAAAATGATCGCGGGTATATGACCAGCAGTTGATTGAGTTATCAAGGAATTTTTCGTTTCCCGATATCTCCCAGGCATTGAAATAGCCGACTATTGTCTCAACCTGTGCCCACCAGCTGCGGTTTTTATTAATGTGCCCCGAGGCCAGGTCCTTTTCGTAATAGATACTCCCGTCAGGCTGGATAGCTTCTTCAACTGTTTCAGCCATTTTGACTGAGGTTTCCTCAACCTTCTTCAGAAGTTCTTCATCACCCAATAATGAAGCAGCCTCATGAAGAAGCCAGGAGCATTCAATGTCGTGGCCGTATGAATCAACATCTGAAGTCCTGTTCCATTCACGGTCCATGAAATTTATCAGGTGATATGTGTTTTTATCAATAATTCTGTCAAGGAAGAGCTCAACCATATTCTTCAGGCGTTCTTCCATCCTTGGATCGGGCCATACCCTGTAGAGGTTTGCATAAGCTTCCATGAGATGCAGGGAAGTGTTCATTGTTTTTTCATCCTTGTCCGACGATTCCCCTATCATCCTCTCCCGTATTCTCTGCCAGTCGCGGCTGAATACCTCAAAATATCCGTTTGCTTCCCTGTCGAGTGCATGTTTTTCAAAGAGCTCAAATATTGCTTTAGCAGCCTCCAGCGCTTCTTTGTCACCAGTAGCCCTTGCATATTCTGCAAAGCCATAAATAAAAAAAGCATTTGTATATATCTGTTTCACAGCAACTTTTGGCTGACCTTTTGAATCAATGCTGAAATAAGCACCTCCATATTCCTTATCGATGAAGTATTTCAGGTTATAATCCTTTGCTCTTGTTGCAAGCCTGAGATATGAGGTATCACCGGTTACCCTGTAAGCTGCAGAGTATGTCCATAAGATCCTTGCATTTAGTATCCCTCCCTTATCGGCATCAGTAATAACTGAGTCTTTTGAATTTACCCTGCCATAAAATCCGCCATTTACATAGTCAACAGTTTTTGCCGACCACCATGAAAGGAGATTATCCTTCAGGTTGGCTTCAACCTCATTCTTAAGCTGGTCAATACGGGCATCAGGTCCCTGTACGGCTTCCTTACTTCCCGTTTTGCAGCCTGATATCAATGCAATAAATAATAAGGAGCTTAATACAAATACTTTTTTCATTATAATGACAATTAGACAATTAATATAAAAATCACTGCCTGCTGATCAGCTCAGTCAGAGTTTATCAGTGTTCATTAACTCAGCTCTAAATTACAAATTTATTCTAAAGGTGTTTGCTCTCCTGTACTTTTCTTACGGCTGCAGCAGCGAAGCTCCGCGGAAGAAACCTGATCAGTGCAACAAGAAACCTGTTGTCTGCGCCCGGAATTGCCACCACCTTTCCCCTGACCATAGCCTTATAACCATAAAGGGCTACATCGAGTGCGGCTGGCATTTTCCTTTCCTTTGGCTTCCTGCCGTCAACTGCCACAGTATGGAAATTGCTTTCTGTGGGACCGGGACATAAAGCAGTAACAGAAATGCCGGTTCCTTTCAGTTCCTGTGCGAGAGCCTCAGAAAAGCTCAGCACATAAGCCTTGGAAGCAAAATACACAGACATAGTGGGTCCGGGACAGAAAGAAGCAACAGAGGCTACATTAAGTATCCTCCCTTTCTTCCGAGAGATCATATCCGGAAGGTAGAGACGTGTGAGATGTGTAAGAGTGGTTATGTTAAGATTAATCATTTTTTCCTGCTTAGGCCAGTCGCTTTCTGCAAAATGCCTGAAATCACCGAAACCGGCATTATTTATAAGGAAATCAATTTCCAGTCCGAGATCGTTTACCTTATTATATATGTCGTAGGCAGAGCCATGAAGGGACAGGTCTTTCTGAATGACAAAGACCCTGACCTTGTATTTAGTTTCAAGATCCGCCCTGATTTCTTCAAGCTTATCAATTGCCCTGGCTACGAGGACAAGGTCTCCTCCGTTCATTGCATGAATTTTTGCCAGCTCATAGCCAATACCTCCTGAAGCTCCTGTAATTAGTGCAGTATTTCCCATTTTATGATTTTTTGGGGTTGATTTATACAAATATAATCAATATGAATGCAGTAAGGCCCGGGAACATTGCATATAATTGAATTCAGATATAAGAATATTGATTTAATATAAATTTTCGATAAGTTTGATAAATTGTAAAATCATATCCTATGAAAATAATCAAACGCCTTTCTGTATTACTCGCAGTAATTCTGACAATTGCAGGTTGCTCAGGCAAAAAACCGGAAACAGCAAATGACAGCCTGAAACCTGCAGCAGGCAGGATACTTCATGTTGCTTTAACAGGCAATGATACTAATGAAGGATCCTCCGGCCTCCCTTTCAGGACAATACAGAAGGCAGCTGATGAGGCAATGCCTGGAGATATAATAACTGTCCATGCGGGCATATACAGGGAGCAGATCACTCCTCCGCGGGGAGGTGATTCCGATACACAAAGAATTGTATATCAGGCTGCTGCCGGTGAAAACGTGGAAATAAGAGGTTCTGAGATAGTCAGAGACTGGAAGAAAATATCGGGCGATACATGGGAAGCAAAAATACCGAACAACTTATTCGGAGCTTTCAATCCGTATACCGAACTGATTAAGGGAGACTGGTTCACTCCCACACCTGCAGGTCGCAAATACCACAGGGGCGCAGTGTATCTTAATGGCGACTGGCTTATGGAAGCTGCAGAAAAAAAGGAAGTCTTTGCGCCTGCTGATGACAAGAATCCGCTCTGGTGGGCTGAAGCAGATGCTACAAACACAACAATCTGGGCTCAGTTCAAAAACACTGATCCAAATCAGCAGACTGTTGAAATAAATGTCAGACCGGTAATTTTTTATCCCGACAAACCATTCATCAACTACCTTACAATAAGCGGTTTTACAATGCAGCACGCTGCCACAAACTGGGCTCCCCCGACAGCAGAACAGACAGGTCTTATAGGTACTCACTGGAGTCGTGGCTGGATAATTGAGAACAACACAATACAATATTCAAAATGTGTTGGAATAGCTCTTGGAAAATACGGAGATGAATTTGACAACAGGGACACTGAATCGGCTGAAGGCTATGTAGGTACAATAAAACGTGCTCTTGCATTCGGCTGGAACAAGGGAACAATAGGCGGGCATATAGTAAGGAATAATAAAATAGCATATTGCGAACAGACAGGTATTGTTGGAAGCATGGGCTGTGCCTTCAGTGTTGTGGAAGGAAATGTAATCCATGATATTCATATCAGGAGGCTTTTTACAGGAGCCGAAATGGCCGGAATAAAATTCCACGGAGCAGTAGATGTCAGGATAAGGAACAACCATATTTACAGGGCAAACATGGGCATCTGGCTCGACTGGATGGCCCAGGGTGTACAGGTACAGAATAACCTGCTTCACGATAATTCACTCGACATTTTTCTTGAGGTGAACCATGGCCCCATGCTTGTAAGTAATAATATTATGCTTTCAAAGACAAGCCTCCTGATGAATTCAAGCGGAGCTGCATTTGTACATAACCTGTTCTCCGGAAAAATAGATGTAATAAATTATGATTCAAGGCTTACTCCATCCCACAAAGCACATTCCACCTTTGTTGCAGCCCTGCATGACAATCCTGGTGGAGATATACAGTTTATAAACAACATTTTTGTCGATGGTGCTGATGCAAGCCAGTACAGCAAAGCGCTTCTGCCGGTAGTATTCGACGGCAATGTATATACCGGATCAGCAGTTATGGCCGGTCAGAAAGTTGATGGTGACAAGTATGGTGAAATGAACAATAAGGCACAGGAACAAATGATGAAATACACTTATCAGCCTGCTAATGAAGTAAATGCACTGACAAAAAATGATTTTCAGGCTTCTGTAAGACTTGAACAACAGGATGATGCGGCATATCTTGAAATGAGCTTCGACAAAGAGTGGCTGGCACTAAAGAGGACTCTTGTTTCAACCGGCACGCTGAAAAATGCTGTTGTTAATGACCTGCCTTTTGAAAATACTGATGGCTCAGCTTTTGTAATAGACGCCGACTATACAGGAAACATAAGAAATCCGATAAATCCCTCACCCGGACCATTTGAGTTTACTGAAACCGGAAAACAAAAAATCAGAGTGTGGTAATTCAACTTATTTTAATAATTTGCACGCCAAACCTTTAAACTGAAAGTATGAAAGAACTTGTACGCTGCCGGCCATGCGGTTATGTGATGGAAGCAGATAAGCTTGGAGATGTATGCCCTGCCTGCGGTCTGCCCCGTAAAGTATTTGAACCTTACAGGGAAAGAGTATCGCCAAACAGGCTGCTTCTACTGAACTTCGACCTTCATCCAATCGTTATCCACCTCTCACAGTCTTTTGTAATTGCAATACCAATCCTGGCAATACTGAAGAATTTTTTCCCTGATTTCCAGAGTGATATGGTCCACCATGTACTTGTCTTTTCAGTATTTCTTTTCCCGTTTACACTTGTTGGAGCAATTATTACCGGAATCATTGACGGACTGACACGTTTCAAAACCTTAAAAACTCCTCTTCTCAGGGTAAAAATTATTTTCAGCATAATTATTCTGTCCCTGTCAATAGCTTTATTCATTATTGCACCTAAGGAAGACTTTTTATGGGCAACAATAATACTGAGTGTTCTGAGCCTGGCAGCCGGTGTGCAGCTTGGCCTCTGGGGCAAGAAACTGATAAACGTAATACTTCCGGGCACTTATCCGCAGAAAAAGGGATCTAAGGACAAGAAAGCTGAAGAAGGACCAAAGGCTGCTGCAGAATAAAAGCCTGTTCCGCTTTGAAAAATTTCTATAAGTGTATGATTTACACTTATTATGAATCCATTTTATTAAAAGATATTAAAATGAAGAATATAATCTTTATACTTGTATTCCTTATATGCTCATTTTCAAATATATACGCCCAGCAAAATGATCCGGTCAAAGCCGCGGCAGCTCAGCTTGAAGCCTATAACAGGCAGGATATAGAAGGATTCCTCAAATGGTACTCGGATGATATTGAAATCTATAATTTCCCTGATGAACTGGTACTAAAAGGGAAAGAAAAGATGCGGGAGCGATATGTCAATGCCTGGAAGCTTAATCCGGAACAGAAAGCTGAGGTCAGGGAGAGAATTGTGAACGGCAACACTGTGATTGATAAGGAACATGTTACCGGAAGAGCTGACGGGAAGGATGTCAGGGTAATAGCAGTTTACAGGATATGCAACGAGAAAATATGCAGGGTTTACTTTATCAGGGACTGATATGAAAAAAATTTCCGGATTGCTTGCATCAATTCTCCTGCTTGCGGCTTCCTGCGGGCAGAATACGTCACAGGTAAATACCAGATCAAAATATGACGGACCTGTAAAAGAGGTAATTGTTGTATTTAAAATGCATTTCGATATCGGTTATACTCAATGGGCAGAAGGTGTTCTGCAGCAGTATTCCGGTCCCATGCTTGAGAAAACACTTCAGGCCATAGATAAAACTGCACATCTTCCTGAAGCTGAGAGATTTGTATGGACAGTACCCGCCTGGCCTCTGAAATATATGCTTGAAAACTGCTCTGCGGAACTCAAACCAAAACTTGAAAAGGCAATCAGGGAGCAAAGGATAATTACACATGCTCTTCCCTTTACCTTTGAAACTGAAGCAAGTGACCTTGAACCTCTTGTCAGGGGACTGGGCTTTGCATCCGACATAAACAGGAAGTACGGATTGCCTTTGCCAAGAGACGCCAAACTCACTGATGTTCCCAGCCATTCGCATGTTCTTCCGGCTCTTCTGAAAAACGCAGGCATTGATATTCTTCATATAGGATGCAATCCCGGTTCAGCCTCTCCGGAAGTCCCGACACTTTTCTGGTGGGAAGGCACCGATGGCTCAAAGCTGCTGACCTTCAACTGGGCTGAATATTATGGTTCGGGCATTATGCCTCCGGAGAACTGGAAACACAAGACCTGGCTTGCAATGATCCATAACCACGAAAATACGGGGGGACCAACACCTGAAGAGGTTGCTGCCCTGCTTAAGTCGGCAAGGGAACAGATGCCTGATGCAAAGATCCGTATTGGCAGATTATCTGATTTCTACGATCAGCTCATTAAGGAAAATCCCGACCTGCCTGTAATTAAAGGTAATATGCCCGATACGTGGATTCACGGATATCTTTCAACCCCCCGCGAGATCAGCCTGAACAAAAAACTACAGCGTGAAGCATTTGATGCAGAGGTACTTAATACACAACTCAGGCTATGGAACGGCACAGCAGATAACATAGACAGATATGTTGACCAGGCAGTGGAAAACATGCTTCTGTTCGATGAACATACCTTTGGCATTGCAATGACTCACAATGACCAGCAGGGTTGGGCATACGGAGATGACTTCCTGATAAATAAATCACTCGGATATTATTCCTATGCAGAAGGTTCATGGCTTGAGAAGGCAAACCGCGTGCATACTGCGGAACGACTGATACTTCCGGTTATGAACAGACAAATAAGACAGCTTGCCGCATCAGTTGCAACAGATGGAAAAAGAATTGTTGTTTACAACACGCTGCCATGGGAAAGAAGCGGTGTTGTGTCGTTCTTTGCAGGAGTTTACCAGAAGAATTTCAACATATATGCAGTAAAGGATCAGTCGGACGGGAAGATTATACCAGTTTTTAATGACAAGAACCTCGTTACATTTGAAACGGAAAATATTCCTGCGTGCGGTTATAAAACATATATACCACTTCTTGAACATGTTGAATATGAAAAAAATACCGATCTCAAGCTAAGTGAAAAGGAAGGCTCAGTTGAGAATAAATTCTTCCGGCTTGTTTTTAATGCATCAACAGGTGAATTGAAATCGGTTTATGACAAAAGCAGCCGCAGGGAGATGGCCGGAAATGGCAAAGATGAGGCATTCGGGAGTTATGTATATGAACAGTTCGGCCAGGATGACCTTACAGCGTACAACAAAGCCTATGTAAAGCTGGGATCGGAAAGCTGGGCTAACCAGGAAATGGGAAGACCTTCAGTGCCTGAAAAGAAGCGGAAAGTATATAATGGCAGGTGCAGAAAGATAGTTTACAGCAATCTGACAAATGCAGTCAGGGCAACAGTATTCGGATATACTGGCGATCTTGCAGGCCAGGAGTACCTTCTGAGCTATACCCTTTATGAGAACCAGCCCTATATTGAGATTAACTGGGGAATAAACGGTAAAAAGCCTGATCCGATGCCTGAAGCTGGATGGCTTGCCTTTCCGTTTAACCTCGATGATCCGGAATACAGGTTGTTAAGGACAGGAGGAATAGTTGATCCAAAAAAGGATTTTATTCCGCGTTCAAATCTTGATTACTGCTTTCTTAACACCTCAATGTCGCTGTATGAAGCTTCAGGAACAGGATATGCAATTAACACACCTTCAGCTCCGGGCATAAGCATCGGAGAAAGAGGGCTTTACAAATTCTCAGGTAATAAAGAAATTTCAGGTTCCACTGTCTGGGTAAACATGTTTAACACCCAGTGGGGCACCAATTTTGCCGAATGGACAGAAGGTTCCTTTTCACATAAGCTTTATATCTGGAGTTTCTCTTCGTACGATCCTGAAAAATGCATAATTACACCCGGTGAAGAAACAAGAACTCCGCTCTATGGTGCATTTGCCGACGGTCCGGCAGGCAAACTTGCAAGCTCCAAAGCAGGTATCAGGCTCAGTCGTAAAGGCATACTTGTAACTGCTTTCGGCAATAACAGAGATGGCGAAGGTACAGTCTTAAGAATTTGGGACCAGTCTGGCACAGGAGGCAACTGCACAGTTACAATGCCGGAAGGATCAGTGTTTTCGGAATTAACAAGAATCAATCTTAGAGGTGTTCCGCTTAATGAAAAGTGCATGGGAATAAAAGACAACAGCTTCAGTACGGAAGCAGGCAGAAACAAACCTTTGTCCTTTATACTAAAATGAACTTTCAGGGAATGTTCCTTGACTTTCTGAAGATCTCAAGATACCGGGCAGTCTCACGTATAAACTTCTGAACAGCAAGCCCGTGTGTGATATCCGGAACAATGACCTCAGAATAGCTGCCCTTCAGAAAAACATAGTGAGCATGTACCATGGCCCTGAGCCATCCGGGAGGTACATGACCTGACGGAAAGGAAGTCACCGGTTTGTAATTGCTGCCAACCATCTTCCTGTTCCAGGTTCCAGTCTCATCAGTGTAATACTCAAAATAATCTGCTGTTGCAGATGAATACCTCAGTGCACCTTTCTCAGCATATACTTCGAGTGTTATGTCATCTGCGGTGCCTGAACTGATCCGGCTGGCTGACAGTGAACCAACTGCTCCTGACTGTTTATCGTAAAGTGAAATTGAACTGTAAAGGTCTGATCCGCCTGGAACATCCTGAAAGCTGCCGGACTGCAATGCTCCGGTAATTTCAAGTTCCTCTCCCAGAAAAGCAATTATCATGCTTATTATGTGAGAACCCAGATCGGCCATTGCACCTCCATCAGGAGCCGGTGTAAGCCTGTTCTGTCTTTTATCACGGTATTCTTTTTTAAGGTAATCACTATGATAATATTTGACATCAAAATGGAGAGCCTTGCAAAAAACACCTGATTTCCAGAGCTTAAGCGCCTCCCTTACAGAAGACGAATAAAGATACTGGAACCCGACTTGTATCCTTACATCCGGATTAGCTGCAGCCAGCATACGGATAGCTTCCTCCTCCTCAACACCTGAACAGACCGGCTTTTCAAGATAGATCCTTTTCACAGCCTTCATTCCAAGCGCTGCCTTAAGATGCTCAAAATGAACCTTATTGGGGCCAAGAACAAACGCAGTATTGATTTTTTCATCAGCCACAAATTCATCAAGATCAAACGAATGTTTAAATCCGTAAAGTCTGCTGAATGAGTCCCGGCTTTCTTTCCGGGAAGAACAGACTGAATAGAGTTCAATATCAGGAACATCGTTATAATAATACTTCAGCGCGTTCAGGGAATAGGCATGTGACCTTGCAATGCCCCCTGCACCTATGAAACCTGCAATAATTTTATCCTTATCCATTTATTGTTTTCTTACCTGGTAAATGTAATATCAATTACAACTATTTCCGATTTACCGCTCGTACGCACCGGAAATCTCCATTGCCGTATCCCGCTTGTTACAAAAAAATGAGTATTTCCAATTTTCCTGTAGCCCTTGCTCAGCAGATATATCTTCCTGGTAATCAAATTTATCGGGAACATCTGGCCGTCATGGGTATGGCCAGAAAGCTGAATATCTGTTCCTGTTTCACTCACTTCAACAAGTTCAGTCGGACGATGATCAAGTAAAATTACAGGAAGGGAATCAGGCAGCTCGTTTATCAGCTCCTGCGCGGACTTCCTGTTTTGGTAATGACTGTCGAGCCGTCCGGCCAGTGTGAAAGCCTTGTCGAAAATTATACAGGTATCCCTCAGAATTGAAATACCGGATCTATTAAAAAAACTGCCCCTGTCCTGCCCCCTGTAATATTCATGATTACCAAGAACGCCATAAACGCCATACCCTGTGGTGATCTGATTTAACAGCCTCTCCTGTTCCTCCATTTTTTCTCCGTCGTGACCTTCAACAATATCTCCGCCGAAAAGCATAATATCGGGTTTAAGATCAGCAATCTTCTCTGTGAATCGCCTGACAAAGCCGGTAGGAGTTTTGCTGTCGATATGAAAATCAGCGACAAAAGCTATACGCAGGGTTTTCAGTTCCGAGGAGCGTGCTGGTACAGTTATCCTGTAGTCCGTCATCCTGATAGTCCTGAAGTTAACAGCCCCGGCAACAACAATCAGAACTACCAGAGAAACAATGGTTGTAAGGCAGTATTTTCTGAACCTGGCTTCCTTTATTTTATAAGCAGGAAGCACCCTTAATAACAAGTTGAGAAGCAAAAAGATATCGGCAAGAAGGACAAGAAGAAAAAGGTAGAGGTAAAAGGGCAAAAGGTAATCGGAAACAAGTACAAGTATTTCACCCAAAAGGCCACCGGTAAAGCCACTGAGAGGATAGATTAAAGCAATTAGCAGATATATCAGGGAATATCTCAGACGGTATTTTTTTCCGATAAACAGGAACATGATCCTGAAAAAGACATATATGTTAGGAACAGTATATGCCAGCATTATCATTGTATGAAAAGAAAGATTCATCCCGTATATATAAAATATCCTATTTCCGACAACATGACCGCAAGACCGCACGGCTGCACGACAATAAGAACGCAAGATCTCAAGACCTCACCCCCTCCTGCCTCCAACCAATACACAACAGTCATTAAGTATATATGTTTTTACTGAATTTCCGTATGATCCCTGGTAAATATATAAACAATGAGAAACAAACTGTTTGTTTTTATTCTAAATTTAAAGTCCGAACCAATTAAGAATAAGTAAAATGAAATCAGGAAATAAAATAGTTATAATATTGATAATCATCTTTATACCATTATCATCAATGTGTCAGAATTCTTCAAAAGGTGGCAACACTGCAGCTGCATTAATTGAACAGATAATTAAAAACACCGGGGCTCCTGTGTTGCCAAAAACAGTTGACGTAATCAAGGAAGGCAAGCCTGAAACGAAGGTAACAGGCATTGTAACAACAATGTTTGGAACGATGGAAGTATTGAAAACAGCCGTAGAAAAAAAGTGCAACCTGGTAATTGTTCACGAACCGCTGTACTACAATCACCTCGACGATACAAAAAACTTTCAGAATGATCCGGTTTTCATTGAGAAACAGAAATACATAAAGGACAACGGACTTGTAATATGGAGGTTTCATGATTACATTCACATGATGAAGCCTGACGGCATAAGCACAGGGATGATTGACAAACTCGGATGGAAAAACTACCAGGTTGACAGTCCTTCTGACAAGTTCATAATTCCTGAAACAAGCCTTGAAAATCTTATCAGGGAACTTAAAAACAAATTTCCCGGAAGTTCATTCCAGGTTATCGGGAAGCCTGATTTGAAAGTCAAAGGAGTGGCCTTCGATTGTGGCGCACCCGGAAGCATGACGCATATCAGAGATCTGCAGGATCCGGGAACAGATGTTGTAATTGCCGGAGAATCACCTGAATGGGAAACTTACGAATATGCCCGCGATGCTGTTTCGCAGGGCAGGAACAAAGCAGTGATTTTTATCGGGCATATCAATTCCGAGGAAGCCGGAATGGATTATTGCGCTAAGTGGCTGAAAGGTTTTATAAAAGATATTCCAATCACTTTTGTTGAAAGCGGACCCTCATTCAGAACATACTGATAAAGAGTGAGAGTGAGAGTGAGAGTGAGTGTGAGAAAGAATTGAGGATAAGGAAAATAGAAGACTGAAGGAAAGGTAATTTATTTGTGTGATGAACTGGTTCATTGACCTGATTACAAAAGATACTGTTGCTCATACGGTACTGGCATATTCACTTATTATTGCAATAGGAGTTGCGCTTGGCAGGATAAAAATTGCAGGCGTCTCACTTGGAATTACCTTTGTTCTTTTTGCCGGTCTTGCAGCTAATTATTATGGTCTGCATGCAGATCATAAGGTAGTTGATTTTGTCAAGGATTTCGGTCTGATACTTTTTGTTTTTTCAATAGGCCTTCAGGTTGGCCCTGGTTTTTTTTCATCATTCAGGAAAGGAGGTATTTTCCTCAATATTATGGCAATGGCGATAGTGCTGGGAGGAGGCCTGACAACACTTCTGCTGCATTACCTTACCGGAACATCAGTACCGATACTTGCAGGAATAATGTCGGGAGCCGTTACAAATACACCCGGACTTGGCGCTGCACAACAGGCTCTGAATCAGCTTGCTGCGAACACCGGATCATCTGAAATTCCCGATATAGCTATCGGTTACGCGGTCGCCTATCCCTTTGGAGTGCTTGGAATTATCCTGACTATGATAATAACCAGAAAGTTATTCTCAGTAAACATCAATGAAGAGGCAGCAAGTTTCAGACAGTTGCAGAATCCTGCAGAAAATCTGCCGGAGAAAGTGAGCATAAAGGTTACAAGGCCCGAAGTGTTCAATAAAAGCATTGGCGAACTTTCAAGGATGTTCGACACACCACTTATAATATCAAGAATCCTGAAAAATGGTGAACTCAAAGCTGCATCTTCTGAAATTATACTGAATGAGAATGACATAATACTCGTGGTCACACGAAAGGGTTTCATTGAAAAGATTACAAATGAAATTGGTACTGCCAGTGAAATGGATCTGACATCGAGATCGGGATCACTTGTTACACGAAGGATACTTGTTACCAACCATGAGGTCTCAGGCAAAAAACTCGGAGCACTGAAGCTCAGAACAAGGTTTAACATTAATATTACAAGAGTGTACCGTGCCGGTATTGAACTGCTTGCATCTCCGGGACTAAGGCTTCAGCTGGGTGACAGGTTGACTGTAGTCGGTGATGAACAGTCGATGGAAAAAGTAACAGAACAGCTGGGCAACTCACTTAAAAGGCTTAATGAACCAAACCTCATACCAATCTTCCTCGGGATATTATTTGGTGTGATCCTTGGCAGCATCCCGATCCATATTCCGGGAATGGGAAATCCCCTGAAACTGGGACTGGCAGGCGGTCCTCTTATAGTTTCAATCCTGTTAAGCAGGTATGGCTACAAGTTTTCGCTTGTTTCATATACCACTGCAAGTGCAAACCTCATGATTCGGGAAATAGGGATTGTGCTTTTCCTGGCCAGCGTAGGATTGAGCTCAGGAGAGAAATTCGTTTCAGCCCTTGTCTCAGGAGACGGACTTGTATGGATGGGTTATGGAATGGTAATTACTATGCTGCCCATACTTCTTGCTGGAATATATTCGAGGATTTTTATGAAAAGAAATTACCTTGAGATCTGCGGACTTCTGTCAGGCAGCATGACCGACCCTCCTGCCCTGGCTTATGCAAACAGCATCAGTCAGTCAGAAGCTCCGGCAGTTGCTTATGCCACTGTATATCCGCTTGTAATGTTCCTGCGCATTTTTGTTGCACAACTGCTGATTGTGCTGTTTGCATGATTCTTCTGAAATTGTTTAATTTTGATATAGATAGTATTAAAACTGCTGAGCTATGATTAAGTATCTGAATATCATCTTATTTGCAGGCATGATAGTAATGAACTACCTGGCAAATGCACTTCCCCTTAATAATAAAACAACAGGGGCAATTTCAGATTCATACCCTAATCTGTTTGTTCCATCAGGAATAACATTTTCAATCTGGGGGCCTATATATATCATGCTTGCAGTTTACTGTGTACTTCAATTTACATCACCGAGGCAGGATATTATTGAAAAGATCAGCCTTGCTTTTGCAATATCCTGCATCCTGAATTCATTATGGATAGTATGCTGGCATTATGGCCTGCTCCCCTATTCAGTACTTGTAATGACAGGCCTTCTTATAAGTCTGATATATATAAACATGACTATCACAGGCCTGGACTTCGGACTTATAAAGGCTGCATTCGGGGTGTACCTCGGATGGATATGCATTGCCACAATTGCAAACATAACTGCCCTGCTTGTAGGATATAACTGGAACGGAGCGGGTATTTCGCATGAAGCATGGACAATAATAATGATAGCAGCCGGTACTTTAATAACTGCTCTTGCCCTTTACAGGGTTGATAATCCCTATATCGGACTGGTGGTGATCTGGGCCTTTGCAGGTATAATCCTTAAACGCATTCATGATTACAGATCAATAGTTATTACCGCCTCAGCAGCCGTTGCTGTGATGATAGCAATGACTCTCATTGTATTTCTCCGAAAGAAAAGCGGCAATATCTGAAGCCTGTTTAAATACGTATGATTTTTTTAACATATTTTCAAAACTGACAGTTTCCTGTCTATCACTATCTTTTTTATATTTATGAAAAATTGAAAAGCCTGAAAACTAAATATAAAACAATGAAAATATCAGCTTACTCCGGAAAGAGAGTTATTACAACTCTTGCATTATTAATCACAATAACTCTGCAGGCAGCAGCCCAGGTTAAACTTACAGAAGAAAAGTGGGTCCTGCCCACTTATATGGTGAGTCCTGCTGACAAGAACCCGATGTTTTTCAAGGGAGAATCATACCAGGGAGCTTCAAAATACATCTATCCCTATGGCATGAATGATGTGATTGCCAATGAGAAAGCAGATCATGCCTGGAAAGCCTTAGTTCTTGAAAATGAATATATTAAGCTCTGTGTTACTCCTGAAATAGGTGGCAAATTATATTACGGTACCGACAAGACAAATAATTATAATTTCATATATAAAAACAATGTTGTCAGACCATCAAACATTGGCATGCTTGGAGCATGGGTATCGGGGGGAATTGAATGGTGCGTCATTCATCATCACAGAGCCTCTACCTTCCAGCCAATGGACTACAGCCTTGCCGAGAACAAGGACGGGAGTAAGACTGTATGGATAGGCGAAACTGAACCAAGGCACAGGATGAGGTGGACAATAGGAGTCACCTCCTATCCCGGAAAATCTTACTTCTCTGCTGAAGTAAAAATCATCAACCCGACCTCAGTCACAAATTCAATGCTTTTCTGGGCAAATGTTGCTGCACACACCAACAAGGATTACCAGGTAATATTTCCACCGAGTGTACAGGTGGCTACCTACCATGCAAAGAACAGCTTCACAAACTGGCCGTACTCCACACAGATATATGATGGTCAGGATTTTACAAAAGGCGTTGACATCAGCTGGTGGAAAAATGCAGAGAGGAACAACTCATTCTTTGCATACGATCTGAAGGAAGATTTCATGGGAGGTTATGATCATGGCAGGGAGACAGGAACGGTTCATATAGGCGACCATAATATTGTAAAGGGATCTAAACTCTGGGAATGGGGTTCGGGGCCCAAGGGACAGGCAACAGAAGCAGTGCTGACAGAAAATGACGGACCATACGTTGAGATAATGGTCGGCGCTTTCTCTGACAACCAGCCCGATTACAGCTGGATAAAGCCCTATGAAGTAAAAACCTGGAAACAGTACTGGTACCCGATTAAGGATATCAAAGGTTTCAAATATGCCAATCTTAACGGGGCAGTAAACCTCGAGCAGAAAGAAGGCAACAATATTTTCCTGGGTTATTATTCTACACAAAAGGTCAGCAAGGCAAAAGTGATTCTCAGAAACAGGGAGAAAGTGATCTTTGAAAAGACAATGGAAATATCACCGGCTGTAACCTTCACCGGAACAATAAAGGTAGAAGGTCAGTATAAGCTTACAGATCTCTATACTGAGCTTGTTGATACAGATACTAAACAGGTTCTTGTGTCATACCAGCCTGTTGAACAGAAACCTGCAGGAGAACTTCCTGAAGAGGTAAAAAGGCCTGAAGCAGCAGAGAAAATGACAACTGTGGAGGAACTTTTCCTGACAGGAAACAGGATACTCCAGTTCTACAATCCCACTCTGAATGCCATGGATTACTTCAATGAAGCTCTCAGACGTGATCCTTCAGACATCAGGACAAATATCGCAGTAGGTACTGTGCAACTGAAAAACGGTGAATATGAAGCTGCCAGAAGTTCATTCAGCAAAGCAATAAAAAGACTCACAAAGGATTACACAAGACCTGAAAATTGCGAAGCTCTTTATCTTGAAGGACTTACGCTTAAAGCTCTTGGCTTGTATGATGAAGCTGCAGACACACTCTACAGGGCTACATGGGATTATGCCTGGCATGCAGCTGCCTACCTCGAGCTTGCGAGGATCTCCTGTATCAGGGGCGACCTCCTGAGAGCACTTAATGAAATAAATGAATCACTTTCAACAAATGCAAGGAATAACAGCGCTCTTGCACTTAAAGCCGGAATTCTCAGAAAACTTGGAGAAACAGACGAAGCCCTGGCCACAATATCAACACTTGCAAAAAATGATCCGCTCGATTTCAGAATAGGAAATGAAATGTACCTGATAGCCAAAGCAGCCGGTAAAAAGACAGAAAGTGATCTGCTTCTTAGTGATCTGGACAGAAAAATGAGGGATTTCGACCAGAACTATCTTGAGCTTGCAATTGGATATATGAATGATGGCATGAGGGATGAAGCTGAAGAAATATTCAAAAGGTTCAAAGGGCGCAACCAGGAGATAAGCTATTACCTTGGTTTCCTATATGACCTTAAGGGCGATAAAAATGAAGCTGCTAAATTCTTTAAGGACGGATCGGCACAATCTGTTGATTATGGTTTCCCATTCAGGCTCGAAACAGAAAAAGTACTCCAGAAGGCTTCAGAATACATGCCCGGAGATGCAAAACCTCACTATTACATGGGTAACCTGCTTTATGACAAACAGCCTGTAAGAGCAATAAAATGCTGGGAGAAAGCTGTAGAGCTCGATCCCTCTCTTGCAATAGCATGGAGAAACATCGGTTTTGGCTATTATCAGCACTACAGGGACCTGAAAAAAGCCATAGCAGCCTATGAAAAAGCTGTTGCAAACAAGAATGATGATCCTGTTTACTATGCAGAGCTTGATCCTTTGTATGAGAGGAGCAACACGCCGATAGAAACAAGGGCAAAATTGTTTGAAGGCAGAAATGAGATCGCCAGAAAAAGAGATGATTCATTTGTAAGACAGATAATTGTACTTAACCTATCAGGCCAGTATGAAAAAGCAGTTGAATATCTCGAAGGAGCTACTTTCCATTTCAGGGAGGGCAGTTCGAGAGTCAGGGATATCTCGGTCGATGCCAAACTGCTCTACGGCAAAAAGCTGATGTCAGAAAAAAAATACCAGGAAGCGCTTAACCAGTTCCTTTCAACAATTGACAAACAGATGTCGGGACTGATGGGTGATAAAAGAAACCCGCAGATTAATTACTATGTCGGACTTGCATACGAGGCGCTTGGAAAGAAAAAAGAAGCAAAGTCATATTTCAGTCTTTCAGCAGGAGAAGAAACAGAAGCATCTGATTTCATAAGCTATTATAAAGGACTAAGTCTGCAGAAGCTTGGCAATAAAGAAAAGGCAACAGCCTGCTTCAATGCAATGGTAGCTGAGGGTGAAAACAGGATTAAGAAAGGCGCTGATGTTGATTTCTTTGCAAAGTTCGGGGAACGTGAAGCGGCAAATGTTCAGCAGTCGAACGCATACCTGCTTAAAGGCCTTGGATACAAGGGACTGGGCAATGAGACTTCAGCAGCTGAAAACCTTAAAAAAGCCATTGAATTATCAGCCAGCAACCTTTATGCAGGTGTGGAACTGAAGTGACCTCACCCCCTCGGTCCCCCTCTCCCGAGGTGAGAGGGGGATGACTATTTACGTAACAGCCCCTCACACTTCGGGGGAGAATTCCGATAGCTATAGGAATGGGGAGAGGTGGATTTAGCAGAAAAGATCAATGATCAAAGTCTCACCTGCCAAAACGGTACTTCACTGAGAGCCCGCCATATTTTATCTTGAGATCGAAGCTTGTAAGATCACTGACGGGCAGCTGAATGAATGGTTCTAAAAGCATACTGCTTTTGCCCAGAGACATTGAATATCCGGCTGAAAGGTTTGCAAGGCCGAAGTAATCTGTATGGCTGAAAGCTTTATCTTCACTTTTTACATTAAAGG
>CAZEYY010000011.1:0-9031 GCA_964516485.1 uncultured Rikenellaceae bacterium | reverse complement strand
CATCCTATCAATAACCTTTGCAGAAGCCACAGGCACTGAGGCATAGGCAAATTTGGAAAGTGCAATACCCGGCCTGAATGAGATGCGTTTGCCAAGCTTCTGGTCAATAAAAAATCCGACAGAAACACCAGGTGTTGATGCAGATTTGCTTCCGGCTTCAGACATGATGCCTGCAAAACCTGCAATCAGGCTTGTCCTTCTGCTTCCGGAGACCTCCTCAACTGCAACTTCTGCCGGTAAATCTTGCTTATTTGTTTCGCCGGCAATCTGGTTTTCAGCAATATTCTCTTCCTGCACACTTGCATTATTTCTGACAGTATCAGCCTGGAAAGTAATGTCCTGACTGATATAAACCGATGCAATTGAATCAGTTTCAGGCACGGCATCACTCACTGTTAATAAATTAACAGCAGGTTTTTCCTCTGCAGCTTTATACGATTCGGGGCTTAGCTGACAATTTTTAAATAGCACAGCAGTTTTAACCGATTCACTTATTGGCTCAGGAGCTGTATTTACAGATTCCTTGTAAGGAGCAGCATTTTCAGAAACAGCTAAAGGTTTTTCATTGAATGATTTATATACAAAAAGACCTCCGACAGACAGCAAAACAGCAACAGAAGCGGCCTTGGCCCAGAAAGGAAAAGCAAGAGCAAGCTTTCTTCCTCCTTTCTGTTTCCTTACAAAGGCTTTCCATCCGTCATCTGCCAGCTGACTGTAATCAGCGTTACTGAAGGATGAGCTGACCTTTTCTTTGAATATATCATCAAACTGCTTCATTCCTTGCCGGATTGCTTTTGAATTCCTTAAAATAAATTTCCCTTACAGTTTTCTTTGCCCTGGCCAGATTTGATCTGGAAGTCGACACTGAAATTCCCAGCATTTCAGCTATTTCCTCATGCGAGTAACCTTCAATCTCATATAGGTTAAATGTAAGTTTATAATTTTCAGGCAACCTGCTGAAGATTGCGAGTATATCATCTACTGACAGTTCCACATCAATCACAGGTTCCTCATCAGACATGTCACTTATCATGTCAACTGATATATCATCCTTCCTTTTCAGGTTTCTTCTGTAGTAGTCTATTGAAGTATTTACAAGTATTTTTGAATACCATGCCCTGAATGACTTTGAGGGATCAAAATCAGCCAGCTTGTCAAGAACTTTCATATAGCTGTCATTCACGACTTCCATTGCATCATCACGGTTTCTGGTATATCTTAAGCTTATTGACATGGCGTATGAGAAGTAGCGTTTGTAAAGGACCTCCTGACAGAGTTCCTTACCGTTCAGGCATCCTGCAATCAGCTCCGGATCAGAATAATCCTGATACTCCAAACGCCTTTTGTTCATTTAATCAATTCTTCTTGACCTCCATAATATAACTTATTTAAACTGAATTTATGTTTCTCCCATTAAAATATTTTCATCTGAAAACAAAACCCAGCTGCATTTCAAACCTGTTGAAGTTTGTTACATAATGTGTTGCATAGTTTGACCAGATGTTAATAGCAGTCTCTGTAACAGTTACTTTCTGGTAACGGTACCCGACACCAAGGTTGACTCCGAATCTCTCACCGGTATATAACAGTATTCCTCCACCGGCATTAATCATAAATCCTCCCTTACCAGTACGTTTCAGTCCGTACCAGTCATCGTCAGCCTTATCATCCAGGAGTGAGAAGGCATAACCACTTTTAAGAAAAAGAAAGGGTGAAACCCTTGAATCGAAAGGATGATATGTCAGATCAGCATATACAGGGAGCAGTGTTATATTCATATCTTCAATCCCTGTTCCTATGCCGGCACCCAGACCGTTGCAGAACTGATAGCCGTTTGAAAGGTGCAGACCTTCTTTCACTGACTTGTCACCAGCGGTCTTTCCGGTAAGTATGTTGGCCGATATATGTATGTAATATCCTCCCCTGTACCCTGAATTACTGTTGCCTTTCCGGAATTCTTCAACTGAACTGACTGAACTTACAGGCAGATGTACAATCTGCGGAGAGCTTATCTTAACTGTATAAGTATCAGCTGAATCACTCAGAACTACACCGGAAATAATTGTGCCGTTATTCATAATGAATGTCTGCTTTCCGGATCTTTGTGGTATAGCAAGAACCGGAATAAGCAGACAAATCATCAGAAATGCAAATCTTAAATTATGAGTCATTTTCTTCTTAAATACACTTATTACTTCTCAGTTATTTTCAGATAGCTGACCTGCCTAATGTTTTTTGGATTGCTGTAATCGTACTGGTAAATACCATCCTTACCCACCAGCATCAGGACATGTTTATAAGGAATGACATCATAGGTACTGAAATCAGGATAATGGGCAATCTGATTGTTAAGTAACATAAGGGGATCAGACTTGTCATAGATCTTCAGTCCGGCTGAGCCATCACAAACAAAGAGCAGATCACCATCGACTCCAAGACCATGAGGATTGAACATTGGATATGACTTCACCAGATATGGATTTGCAACAGACGATATATCAATTACTTCTAGAAGGTTACTGTTGTTCTGACATGTTGTTCCGCTGCGCAGTGTGACATAGGCATATTTCCCATCGGCAACTACCGGATCACAGGCTTTGATATGATCGTATGAGGATACCTGGACAGGTTTTATGGGATTTGCAATATCATAGATCAACATGCCGGTTGTTGTTCCGATGAACATTTTACTACCGAGTTTGAAAAGGGTTTCCATGTTCCGCGGGATATCGGTACTGTCCTTTATCTCAATTTTTGAAGCGTCGGATATATCAGCAGTTTTCAATCGCCAGGGCAATGAAATCATATACAAATAGTTATCATTTATCATGAAGCGGGCCATAGAGCCTGCAATCCCTGATCCGGAGCTCCATGTTCCCCCGGTTGACGCAGCTGAATTCATCAGCATAATATCACCATAGAATTTTTCATGTCGGTACCATCCTGCCTCATGTTCCTCCGTAATTGTCTTCACCTGCCAGTCAACAATGACTCCTTTTGATTTGTCAACCGATGAATAAGGATAATATACATCACCAACAGGCTTTATTTCAGGAAAAACATTCTGGAGCCTGCTCTTCTCAACGGGATTTTCTACATCTGTTATGTCGATTGAAACAAGGTCGATATAACTGTCGGCAAAAAGAATATTACCCTTTATTGCCATATCCACGTTACCAAGAATTTTATAAAAAGCCACCTTTTTAGGTTTTGAAGGATCGGAATTATCAATAACGTGAATACCCTTTTCATATTCATTTACAAACAGATAATCATCCTTGAAATACATTTTACCCGGATTTGTAATCTCAGCAGGAGATGTTTTTGCAAAACTTGTCCTGAAATCGCTGAAGGACATGTAAACAGGTACATTTGCCTTATATGAAACAAGTTCCTTTGTAGTATCACGGCAGGCAGAGAATATTGCTGCAAGCATGAAGAAGGCGATAAACAGAATGGCTGATCTTTTCATAAAGAGTTTATTTATAAATACTTACTAATATTTTATTTATTAAAATCAATTATTCAGAGGATTAACAACCTGGCCGATAAACAGAAGGCTGTTTGTTGTTCTTTCCCTTATTGCAAAGATGAAAGGCCTGTTAACTTCGAAAACAGGTGGCTGCTGCGGTAAACTGGTAGCATACATACCGATAGTTGTTACCGCTGCAGCCTCTGTTCCTTCTTCATTAACCTCCACAAAGGTGTTTTGCTTTACAAAACTTACATATATCTGTTTATCAGAAATTCCTGACAGGTCAGCCAGATGGCTCTCAAATGCATCGATCATGCCCATGCTCCTGAGCTGATCATTAAGGTACTTCTCGTATGAAAAGCTGAATTCAGGCATATAAACATTAACCTTTCCAAATTCAGTCCGGCTGTCGAGAATGCCTGTGAGTGTTTCCCAGGTACCTGCATTTAAAGAAGAAATGAAAGCCGGCAGTGAGCCATCAGGCACTATAATCACCATCGTAAAATTAGTGCGGCCATACGGAAGTTCAATTGCAGAATATCCATTACCCTTGCAGGTTTTGACATTAACGTCTCCATTCATAGTACTGACATTCAATGTATTGCCTCCTTCTGCATAAAAAGGCCTGTCGGATGTCAGCGCTTTATCGAACCTGCTGCTCCAGCCTCCCTTGAAATAAAGAGCATTCATAAGGAACATCACGGCATCCGGATCTATCAGGTCAAGTACCTTTGGGACTTTACCCTTTGTATTATCGCTGGCCCATTTGTTTATTGTTGTTAGCGCTGAAGGAAGGGAAAAGTCGAGTCCCTGAATCTTTGATCCGAATACACTTTCCATAGCAGTCATATAGGTCGGCTTTACAATGAATCCGTTCCGGTAGAATAATGCGTTTGCAAGTGACAATTCAACCTTTGTATCAACACTAAGCAATTGTTTTACAAGACTTTTATATGCTTCATTAACTTCAGTTTTTGTCATGGATGAAGGGTACTTCAGGGTGCTTTTCAGCTGATCATAAGTTGCACCTTCACAGCCATTAAGCAGCATTGTAAGAGCCACCCCGGCGCTGAGCGGGGAAATCATGAAATTTTTATTCTCTTCTGAAGCGGTACGGGCGAAAAGATCAATGCCGAAGTCATTATTTGCTGTAATTACTCCGGCACCTCCTACAGTCAGTTCAATTGTACCCGGAGTCAGGTCCTGTGCATTATCATCCTGATCCTTTGTACAAGAAGCTGAGGCTATCAATAATGATATTGTAAGATAGAATACTTTCTTCATAGCTGAATATGTTTTTCAGCTGATACGAAAGAAGAAAGCAAAACGCTGCAAGACCGGAAAAAAAATTATCTGACAGGTCTTATCTGAGTACGGAATTCAAATTTCTGAGGCATCACCTGGTACTGTGTGAAGACCGACAGAGCAGTACATCCGACACCGCTCGTGGCATAGTCGAGGTTAAACACTACTGAATCTGAAGGTTTCAGCTGATAAGTATAAAGTGCTTTTGTAAGGTTATCGTCAGAATAGGAATGTGCGCTGAAATTAAACAGCTTATCTCCCCTGAATTCGAGCCCTGCGCCATCACCGGCAGTCAGCCTTACCCACCTTGTATCGCACCTGAGTCCGTAATCCTGCGGAATAAGATAGGGCTCAAACATATCCTTAACAGTTGAAGAATATACATCTGTTTTATAGCCACTCTTCCTGTCGGGATAGTTTTCCTGAGGTCCGCGGCCATACCAGTCTACCCTGTCGAGTGATTTATCAAGCATCCATTCTGTTCCTGTCCTGGGGAGGAAGGCCGGCATGTCGCCATCAGGTGTAACAGTGTGATCAAGAGTCAAACTGCCGTCTCCCTTAATATTGTATATGAAGTGATTAAGAAATCCGCCACGACCTGTGCCGAGCAAATATAAGTTCTGAATATCAACAGTAACACTCCCGTCACTTTCCTTTCTGACAGAGAATTTTTCAGTCATTTTATCAAGCTTGTCGAGTCCTGCAGAATACCATTCAGTTGCTACAAATCTTCCGTAACCGTCTGTTCTATGCTTCTTGTTTGCCTGCCAATAGCCCCACTCATCTGTTTCGTTTGCCAGCGGTGCACGCCATACACATAAATCAGCGCCACTGTGAATAAGCTCTTTGCCTTTGAGTGAGAATGAAACAAGAGATCCGGGATCTTTACTGAAAACATAAGTGAAATCAGTACCATTAATAATAACTCTTTCCCAGTCGTCCTTAAGCTCCAGTTCGGCAATCACCGGATCAGGCTGACTTTTAACAGGCTCATACCATGGAAGTTCAAGCTGCTCCCAGGCAATTTCGTGACCCTGATCTGCCCAAATAGTTTTTTCTTTCAGCCTGAAACTCAGGAAGAGGCGGTACTCCCTGCCCTCTTTAATAACAGGTTTCCTGTAAGGTATTGTGAAAAGGCCTTTCTGCCCGGGAGCAAGGTCCAGTGTCAGCTTGCCTTTCTCAACAAGCTCATTATCAGCCTTGATCATCCATTCCGCATTAAGGTCACTAAGGTTTGTAAACAGGTGATTATTTGTTATTTCCACCTTTCCTCCGGAGGCAGAAACGAGCTTTGCAGAGACTGGCTGTCCGGACTTTTTAATCTGCCACATCTCAGGCTGAGGGCGTCTGTCGGGCCATATCGAACCGTAAGTTCTGGCGCCAATACCGTAGCTGAAAAACTCTCCTTCTTCCCTTACATTCTCGAAATCGAGCCATAATGAAGATCTTTTCTTTAAGGCTTGTGTTGGCGAGAGCAATTCACCAAGCGGTATATACTCTGTGAAGATGGCTGCCTGATCAATAACAGCATCACATATATATACATCAGTCTCCTGGCCGTGAAGCTCTGCATTTCGTCCGATATTTACAGGGAAGGGAGTATTGCGGATATTGCCGGAAGCTGCAACAGAAGATGAATTCTGCCCGTCAACAGACAGGACTATTTCCCTGCCGTTGTACCATGCTGCAATATGATGCCATTTATTAAGCCAGTCAGACCGAAGCGCCTTCTGCACCCTGTACTTCCGGTCTGTGGTAATATAGAATTCGAGTGAATCATTTCTCACCTGGACAATGCCAAACTGCCAGCTGCCCTTTGTAATATAGGTACCTGCAGAATAGCTTAGCGACCTGGGGAATACTTTCATTGTGATTGTCAGACTGTTACCAGAGACCTCAAGAGTCTTTTCACGATAAATCTCAACCCACTGATCGTGGCCATTCAGGTCTGCTCCCATCCCATCGGCGCCGGGAACAAGCTTAGCCCTGCCCATAAAGCTCACAAGTGAATTATTGCCGGAGGAATCACTGAGAAGTCTCACCTTTTCGGTTATTCCCGTGCTTACAAAATCCCATATTGCGCCTCCCATGCTCCGTGAATGGTTCCTGAATATCTCCCAGTAGTCGTCGAGAGCGCCGCCTCCGTTGCCTGTTACTGCAAGATATTCATCGAGGAATGAAGGCCGCGGATCAGACTGAGGAGGAACGAGCATAACCTTCGATATCAACTCATTAAGCGCAGGGTACCGGGGACCGATAATGTCTTCACACTTATGTGAAAAGGCATTTCCACCGTACATCCAGTAACGTGTCTTATCGTATTTTTTTCCCTCGTCAATCACCGCACAGATATTATCCCCTTCCCCGCTTTCATTTCCCGCGCTCCAGAACAAAACACTCGGATGATTCCTGTCGCGAAGTACCATCTTCCTGGCCCTTTCCCTGTAAATCGCCTCCCATTCACTGTCGGCAGATACATATTCGGTTGCATGAGATTCATCGCCGGTTTCATCAACTATATAAATACCATATTCATCAGCCAGTTCAAGATATTTTCTTACAGGAGGATAATGAGAAGTTCTTACACAATTGATGTTAAACCTCTTAAGCAGCTCCATATCTTTTCGTATTGTAGCTTCATTCATTGTATGTCCGAGCACGGGATGCTGCATGTGGCTGTTAATTGCGTTCAGCTTGACAGGCATTCCATTGAGGTAAAAAACCTGGTCCCGAATTTCGGTTTCCTTAAACCCTATCCTTCCGTAAATTACCTCTGTTACAGCACCCTGACTGTTCTTAAGTTCAAGAGTCAGCTGATAAAGATCCGGGTGTTCTGCTGACCATTTGGCCGGATTTTCAATCTGTTGAGAAAGTTGCACCAAAGCCTGGCCTTCATTTACAGAAAAAGGCTGGGAACTTATCTGGGATACCTTAGTCTTGCGGCTGTCATACAATGTGGCAAGTACTGTGAAATTATTAACAGATGATCCGGTGAAATTCCTGATATCGAGATCCAGGTCAAGCCTTGCATCGATGTAGTTTTCATCAAGGTCGGTTATTGCATGCCAGTCGAAGATATGGACCTTTGGTGTGGCGAACATCCAGATATCGTCAAAGATGCCGGCAAGCCGCCAGTAATCCTGGTCTTCAAGATAGTAGCCGTCGGAGTATTTATAAACATTCACTGCAATTGTGTTTCTTCCAGGCCTGAGATATTTAGTGACGTTATATTCAGCAGGCTCCTGTCCCCCCTCGTTATATCCCACTTCATGCCCGTTGATCCAGATAAACGAAGCTGAAGCACATTTTTCAAGTCTGAGGAAGACCTCTTTGCTCTTCCAGCCGGAAGGCACAGAAAATGTTCTGCGGTATGAGCCTGTTGGATTGTATTCATGGGGTATACGGGGAGGATCAGCCTTGAAAGGAGTTGATACATTCCTGAAAAGAGGATCGCCAAAGCCTTTCATCTCCCAGTTTGAGGGTACACTTATTGTATCCCAGGACTTATCATTATAGTTTTCGCTGAAGAAACCGGAAGGAGTTCCGTCAGGAGTGTCAGCATAATGGAACTTCCATATTCCATTCAGCGACAGGTAATCGGAAGACTCAGAGACCTTGTTACCAAGAGCTTCAGATAAAGTTCTGAAGGGCATGAGCGGAACATGTCCTTCAGTCTGGTTCAGTTCAAAGACCTTTGTATTTTCAAGATATGAATAAATATCAGACAGGAATGGTTTACCCTGGGCACATAATACCAGAGTGATATTGAACAATATAAGAACTGATATGATCCGTTTCATAAGATTAGGTTTACAGTATCGTGAATTTATTAAAATACAGGAATTAACACAGGGTTAACATTCAGAAATTTAATTTTTTGTACTTTTGAATCTCAAAAATCAAATCAAGTCACTAATTCACATAATCAAAATGAATCTTAAACGTAGAGAATTCATCAGGTTAGGTGGTATAACAGTTGCAGGCTCTATGGTAATACCTTCATTAATCACTTCATGCAAAGGCATCCCTGTTTCGGACACTGCTGCCGGTTACATGGATCATTTTGAAGTAACACCGGAACAATTGCAGAAGGTTTTATCCACCGCGCTTGAAAGGGGGGCTGATTATGCGGACCTCTACTTTGAGCATACTGTAAGCAATGCCACATCACTTCAGGACAAGAAGGTCAACAGCGCTTATTCCGATATAACCTTCGGGGTTGGGATAAGAGTGCTGAAGGGTGATCAGACC
>CAZEYY010000010.1:37966-51872 GCA_964516485.1 uncultured Rikenellaceae bacterium | reverse complement strand
TCTTCTCTGCGGCGTACTGAAGGTTTAACAAAAGCCTGACGGGAACGCAATTCACGTATAACACCCGTCTTTTCAAATTTCCTTTTGAACTTTTTTAAAGCTCTTTCAATGTTTTCGCCTTCTTTTAATGGTACAATGATCATAATTCAGAATTATTCATTTTAAATGAGGCGCAAAGTTAACAATAGAATTAATTATTTCAAAACTTTTATGGACTAATTTTTCTCATAATTCCTGTTTTTTAATTGATATTGAGATATTTTACTGATTTTCGCACACTTAAAGTTTCTTAATAAAAGTAAGAATTTTACCGTATAAAAACAAGAAAAAAGAAATTTAAATTGAGGTGAAGAAGGATAAATTGTTGCAGGTTACTGGTTGCTTGGTACTTGTTATTCATACCGGAGGTAATGTTTAACCTTTACAGCTGTCTCTTCATCAACAAGACTGTTTCTTATCATCTCGTCAAGACTATTTATCCTGCCCTGCAACTGTCTGTATTTCAGAATAGAATTGATCTCTTCCCTGTCAAAATATGGCATGCGCGAAAGCCTCTTGTAATCAGCTGAATTAATATAAATCAACTCAATCAGCAGGGTATCGGCAGATACAAGTGAAGATATCTTTTCAAAGGTTTCCGGAGGCAGCCCGTAAACCTCCTTTAACTGTTCAACACTGGCATAGCCGCCGAGCAGCCCCCTGTATTTTATTATCCTTGCCGATAAAACCGGACCAATACCCGGTAAGTTTACAAGCTCTGAAGTATCACATTTATTAAGTTCTATCGGTCTGGCCACGGCTGCCCTGACAGGTAATTTTCCTTTCCGGGCCTCCCTGCTGACTCTGACATCCTGTTTTACAACAGTCACTAGTGTATCCGGCTCTGCAGCAAGCAAAACAAGTTCAAGAGGTTCGTTCCTGTCAGGAACAAGAAACCTGACTGACACAACACAGGCAATTATCATAAGAAGAATTGCGGATGCCCTGCGCTCCCTCCGCGAAAAGCCAAACCATTCCCTGAAGGAATCAGTATTAATTTTCATACAGCAGAATTTTTGCAACGAGAACAGTGCAAGATAATAAATTCCGGGAAAAAAACCTTTGAAGCTGAAATAAACAGAATGTGCCCGTCAGAATGGATAACCAATACCGAGTACCACAGCAAAGTCACTTTTTCTGAGCCCCCTGTTTGCAAGGATCCACTTGTTGCCTTCATCTATCGAAGGATCACGCAGTTTCATTCCCAGGTCGATCCTGCCAAGGAAGAAGCTGAGGTCAAAGCGCAAACCTGTTCCGGTACCCACAGCAATATCCTTGTAGAAAGTCTCCAGTTTGAACTGTGAACCGGGCCTCGAGGGATCATCCCTGTAGTTCCATATATTACCTGCATCAACGAATAATGCTCCTTCAAGTATCCAGAAGAGCTTGAACCTGTATTCTGCGTTCAGCTCAAGTTTCATATCGGCAGTCTGGTTAAGGAATGAAGTAACTGTTGTATCGGGCCTGTATGATCCCGGCCCGAGTGTTCTTACCTGCCAGCCCCGCAGACCGTTTGAACCACCACCGAAATACTGTTTTTCAAAGGGAACAGCCCGTGAATTGCCATAGGGGACGCCGATGCCGAAAAAGCCCCTGTAAACTATTGAGGAAGCTTCATTTATTATATAATTATATCGTATATCAATATCTGATTTAACATACTGTGCATAAGGCTGATTCAGGAACTTATACGGGACTGTGTCGGGCCTTGCTTCAGAAAATGCATTGTTATATGCCCCCAGCAGGTTTCCGGCTGATTCAACATTCCAGCGCAGGAACCAGTAATCCCGTGATCGTTTTATTGACTGGTTATTGAATATAAATGAATAGTTGCCGCCAAGGATAAGCACATCCCTGTAGGCATAAGCAAGATATGACGACTTGTTGACCTGCTCGCGGAATGCAAGATCAATTGTATCGAGCTTAACAAGGTTGAACTGAACAGGATTCACAAAATGTTCATTGTATCTCCCTGCCTTCCAGTTATATCCGAAAGATGAGTTCGCCATCTTGCGTATATAGAAGGGCATATTCTGATAGTTGTATGCTGCAACAATGTTAGTTGTTGGATTGTATTTCTTTACAAATTCATCACTCTTGATGAATGGCAGAAGAAAATCAGGCAGCCTGAGACTAGTCTCAACACCATATTCCTGGGTTGGTTGAAGTTGTATGCCTTCCTGCCGCATTGCTTCATAGGCTCCCTTAAGCTTCATGCTGAAGAGCTCAGCCCCATGGAACAAGTTCTTATTCTGATAAATAAGGTTAAGTGCTCCACCGAGGTTTCCTCCTGAATGTGTTCCTTCAAGTTCAACCTTGTATGACTGCTTGCTCAGCAGGGTAAGCTGAATCACACAGTCAATCAGTCTTGTACTGTCAGGCTTTCTTTCAACATCCCCCGGTTCACTGAAAGAAATATTTACAAGCCTGTAAACTTTTGATCCCATGAGATGCGCCTGCGACTGTTCGGTGTTTGTCAGGTTATAAGTAAAACCTGGTCGCAGGTAAAGTGTCCGGATTATAAAATCATAGCTTACAGCAGGTTTCCTTTCATTGCTGATGAAGTAATAACCGTTGTAAAAGGTGGTATCAAGACCGGTGAAGTATTCATTTTCCTTTTCAAGTGCAGCTTTAGGATCAAAATCGGGATATATGTAAATATCCCTAACTTTGAACAAGGAGTGCGGTACAATCCTGATGTTGTTGTTGGCATCAGCCCATGGAAAATTCTTTACAATGAAAGTGATATCAACCTGCCTTCTGCCCACGGTGCTGTCAACTTCAAATGAAATAAAATCACTTGAAAATTCATAAAAGCCATGATCCCGCACAAGTCTCTCGAACCTCAACCGTTCCTGCTGAAGCACATCCACATCATAAGGTTTTCCACGTTCAATTGCACTGTTTAAAGAATCGAACCTGTACAGTGAAAGCAGGTTAGAATCGGCAATTTCATACTTAACATCCCTTATGGTATAAGGAGTTGTAATATCAACATTATAAAGAACTTTTGAACGTTGCTTTTCAGTAACTACAGTATCAGCCACTCTTCCGTCAAAGTAGCCTTTTGATGCCACATAAGACTTTATCTGACCGGCAGATTTTGATGCTGCATAAGGGTCGAAAATCACAGGTTCCTCTCCAATATCCCTGAGCCATTTATTCAAGCCTTTCTCTTTTTCAAGATTTGAGATATTGTAAAGCCCCAGATGAAACCTTGTACCGAAAATCCTTTTATTGGGTTTCTGCTTGATGTAGGGTTCCAGGTCGGCAACCTTTACTCCTTCTGTATTTATCCTGATGCGGTTCTCTTCAAGGAGGGTATCACCTTCAGGAACATATTTTGTCGGGTTGCATGAAAATAAAAACAACGAGATTATTATCAGAAACAGAAACGTCCAGCATTGAAACCTTCTCATAATTATCCAGAAATCGCCAAAATCCTTACCCGGAATTGTCTCCAAATATATCAATAAAAAATTATCCTTTTTAAAACTGAATGCAGTAACATTCACCGGGTACGCAAACTTTACTTATTTTTAAGCCTTTATTCTGCTTCAAAAAATCAGGATGCAGCAAATGCTAAGTAAAAACAAAATCCGCTTTATCAGCTCCCTCAAAACAAAGAAAGCAAGGGATGAAGAAAACCTGTATGTAATTGAGGGTGAAAAAATTGTAAGGGAATTCCTGAATGCAGGCATTAGCTTTAAAATTCTTGCAGCCAAAGCTGAATTTCTTGATTCACTTCCTCCTGATAAGCTTAAGCTGGCTGATGAAGCAGATAGTGTGAGTTATGAGGAACTGAAACAGATGAGTTCTCTTAAAACACCTCATAATGCACTGGCAGTTATTGAAAAACCCGATATTCCTTTCAACACCAAAAGTATGGCTGATCAGATATGTGTTGCTCTTGATTGCGTTCAGGATCCGGGGAACCTCGGGACCATTATCAGGGCTGCAGCCTGGTTTGGAATAAAATCAATAGTCTGTTCCGAAGACTCCGTGGATTCATTCAATCCAAAGGTTATTCAGGCAAGTATGGGAGCTCTCATTCATGTAAACACATTTTATACTGACCTGAGAGAATTTTTAAAATCATCAAACGAAGCAAAAGTGCAGATTTTCGGTACTTTTCTCGAAGGCGATTCTATATATGAACACAAGCTGGCATCTGCAGGTATTATTCTGTTGGGAAATGAATCGAAGGGCATTTCCGATGACATTAATTCTTTTGTAACTGACCGCATTTTTATTCCGGCAGCAGGCAAATCCAGACCTGGCATTGAATCCCTGAACGTGGGAATGGCTGCTTCAGTGATTTTTTCTGAGTTCATGAGGAGACAAGGGAAAAAGAGCTGAACTACTTTTTCAGCCCGATTCTGACTGACCATCCATAAGAAGTCGGAGTCGATAACACAATTTTAGTCACACCTGGGTTGACTGGATCTAGATCAGAGAGAAGTTTGTTCCGGTCAACGGCGATGTGGAAATCTGCGATACCATCTGAGTTATAATCAATTGTATCGTCTATATTTTCAGGAACAATCCCACGCCAGTCCAGCTGTACGAAACCCTTTTCACGCTCTTTTATTAAACCATCAAAAACGGGTCTCCTTATATTGAGAGTACAATTATCGGTAATCATCTGACTGACTATTTCTCCTCCTGAAAAGTTTGGATTTATTTTCATAAACGGAAGTTTTGCTGCTGATGAAGATAAATGATTCAGACCTGGAAATAACCCTAGTATAATAAGGAGACCGATCAGCGCCCAGGTAATGCCGGCAATAATTTTTATTTTTTTCATTTTGACATATTAAAACAAGTAGTACAGTCGGATTTCATCTTAGATATATTAAAAAAACAGGTTCAGAATGCTTTTAAGGCTGTTTACAATTGACCCCGAAGAAAATACTGCCATAAAAAGGAATGATACAAACAGGAACAGGTTACGGGAAAAATTCTTCATAGTTCCGGCAGGTACACCTTTTATTCCGTAATGGATTGATTTTTTTGAACATGCATCAATGCACTTTCCGCATTTACTACAGAATACAGATACTTTACCTGCAACAATATCTTCCTTTGACAAGGCATATAAAGGACATGCATCAACACATTTGAAGCATTCCGTACATAGAGATTTGTCAATCTTAACAACAAAGGGAGTGACTTTATTTGAAACAGTACTGATCGCACCTAAGGGGCAAAGAAAGCTGCATTGCGTTCTTTTTTTCGTCATTACGGGAAGAAATACAACAAGTCCTCCGAAGAGAGATACAAATACCACTGCTTTTGCTGCTGATTCTACAGATGTAACCTGTTCAAATTCAGTAACAGCCTTGAAGGGGCAAATCCAGTAGCAGTATGTTGGCACAAGAGTTAATGCGGCAGTCAGGGCAACCATTATCAGAACAGCAAATGGCATCCATTTCCATATTTCACTGATTTTCCGGATTGTACTTTTCTTTTTCAGTCTAGAGAATCCGTCATCCCACCCTCCGTAAAAGCATCCCCAGCTACAGAAACCTCTGCCCAGAACCAGTGTGGCCACAACCCACAAAACTACCATTGATGATATGTCGGCAAAGCCTCCGATAATTGATCCGGGAAAAATAATTGATTGCGTAAAAGCTGCCGGAAGTATCATCATCGGGATCACAAGATGGCAGAAAGGGATCTTGCACTCAAGTAAGTCAGCCTGGGAAAACGACATTGAATTTCTCATTGCTATCATATTGCTTATCAGCGTAAAAGACAGACATAAGGCGAAAATGATAAAAAGTACTGCCCTGTATTTGTCGGTCTTGCCAGTATAGTGCATCATGAAATAGAGAAAATTCACTAACAGGAAAGTGATAAGCAGGGATAATAAAGATACCGGATCTGTAAAATCAGGCTTTCCTCCTGATATAAACAGAAAGGTAATCAGTAGCATAGGTAGAGCAAAAAGAATTGCTTTCGGCAATGACTTCCTCATGCTGACATTTTTTAAAGTGCTATCCATTTATAAATCCTCCGATTAAATTAGTAATACCTTTTATCATAAAAATCATCCCAGCCAATCCTGTAGCCATTATGCCAACAGTTCCGAGAACCTCCTTTTTCCTGATTTTACCAGCCAGTGGAAGAGGAATAAACCATGCTGATGAACCGATGAAGAATGCAAAAAAGGTTAAATAGCTCCCGGCAAGTGTTCCCTGGGTTGCTCCTTTGGTTAACATGATATACAATGAGGGACAGAATCCAAGGCTGTTAATTACTCCAAGTAATACAGGAACAAGTTTCCGGTTGTTGACAGTTGAGACAATTCCCGCAGGGCAAGCTCCAGTGCGTTTGTTTGCTATGCTGTACCAGATAAGCATTGCAGCAAAAAAAACATACAGGAAACCAGGTAAAATATTGCGGATGAACGTATTGGTTAAAACAACCTGCCCGAAGTACCATGAAACAGTAGCAAGTATCATATATACTATTAGTCGTGTAAGCAGGAACAGGGAAAGGTCAGCAGCAATCCTTCCCGCACCTGCTGATCCTGCCATCAGGTAAGGGAACATTACTATTCCGCATGTAGCCAGGCAGGCGGAACCACTCCCAAGACCAAGTATAAGAGAGTCTGTCATAACTTTTTCTGCAAATCTATGACTGCATGGAAGCATCCACAAGATGAAAGTGGCCAAAGGACTTAATTTGTGGCCGGAGGAATGGCATCAGGGATGAACTGCTAAAACCAGGGATGAACGGATATAAGCAGAGGGGTGACAACAAATAGAATCAGGAAATCCTCATTTTCTTTACTACCTCCTGAGCCTTTGACCTTGAGACAGGGATCTCTGTTCCTGAGTCTACTAACCTGATTCTCATATTCTGACTATGTCCTGCTACACGTTCTGCAAAATCCAGGTTTACAATATAGCATTTATGACATCGCAGGAAACGACTGTTATCCTTCAGGTCAGACTCAACTTCCTTAAGAGTGCCCCTGATAGTTGTTTTGCTCTGAACTCCTTCTTTATTTGTAACAACTGTTACATAATTATCATTAGAACAGATATATACAATATGTTTAGGATTTACACTTACTTCATTTTTCGGATTTCCTGCACGGATTATCGTTTCATTTGTCCATAATATCTCCTCGGGTACAATCTCAGCAGATTGTAAGGCAGACCTGTATTTTCTGTTAAGGCTGATTACAATGCTTAAGGTGACGGGCAAAATTCCAACAAGTATTGCAGTCCAGACAGATAAAAAGAGATATTTCAGATTAAATACCTGATGAAAAATCAATGAGATGTAAAAATAATTGGCCACTCCGATTGAAGATGCAATGAGCAATGACCAAAGAATCTCTTTTCCAATAGTCCAGTTATCTTTTTTTATATGTGGCTCAAAAAAAAAACATAAAAACAATCAGCATAAAAGCAGTAACCACACCAAAACCGAATGTAAGGAAAAGTTGTTGCAGCGATTTAAACTGACTGAGTCCAAAAGGTTTAAATATGAAAAGGAAGATGAAAATAAACAGACTGAAAATAATAATAGTCACAAGTCTGTCCCGTGTATTACCATCTTCCCTGTATCGTTTTGTAAATAGACTAAACATATCACATCAGAGAGATAATATCATGCAATATTAATAAGTTAATAGATATCTCTAAACAAAATGCCTTTGGTAAATTTATCCAGCATTCTTTCCCAATAAAATCTTCTCCAGCTCCTCAAGACTTTTTCCTTTTGTTTCAGGAAGCTTAATTATAACAAAGAGAAGAAGCAAAACGCACATTACATCGAAAAAAAGAAATGAAGTTGCACCTCCTAATCTGTTCAGCATCATGGGAAATACAAGGATCAGTGCAAAATTTGCCAGCCATAGGGAGACAATCGATACTGACATGGCTTTGCTACGAAGCTTGTTAGGGAAGATCTCCGATACAATTACCCAGGTGACAGCTCCGACCGAAGCCGAGAAGGAAGCAATATACATAAGAATGAGAACGAGGAGGATATAGCCTTCAGTTCTCTTCATGTAAAAAGCCGCTGCAATTGATGTAAGAGATACTATCATACCAGTTACCCCGCCTATAAGCAAAGGTTTTCTTCCCAATCTGTCAACAAGTGCAATCGCCACGAAGGTAAAAATCAGATTACCTCCTCCGATAATTGCAGTCTGAAACACCGCATTGTCTGCCCCTGCGCCAATGCTCTGAAAAATAACAGGTGCATAATACATAATTGAATTGATACCTGTTATCTGGCTGAATACACAAAGAAATACTCCGATCAGGAGCACAGGACGCATTGAGGGAGAAAACACCTCTCTGAAGCTTCCGCTATCCTTTTCTTCAGCTATTGATGCTTCAATTGTTTTCAGCTCCTCACCTGCAGCAGAACTGCCATTTATTTTGCCGAGAATTACTAATGCCTGCTCTGAAAATCCTTTCTGAACAAGCCATCTGGGACTTTCGGGAGCAAAGAACAGAAAAACAAGGAAAAGAATAGCTGGCATTCCCATGACAGCCAGCATCCATCGCCAGTTATTTTCGCCTGTATCGACAAGCAATGCATTTGATACAAAAGCAAGGAGTATGCCTATTACTATTGCCAGCTGGTTGAAGGATACAAGCCTGCCCCTTTGTGCAGCAGGCGATATCTCTGATATGTACATTGGAGAGAGCATCGATGCTATACCTACTCCGAGTCCTCCGATAATCCTGTAAATAATGAAAACAACCAGGCTTGATGCAAGGGCTGAACCTGCAGCTGAAACTACAAAAAGAAAAGCCGCTGCCATAAGAGTCTTCTTCCTGCCGAAAATATCACCCGGTTTGCCGGCAGATATCACTCCGATTATACATCCGAATAAAAGACTGCTAACCGTCCATCCAAGCCAGAAATCATCGAGGCTGAAGTAAGGTTTGATAAAAGGAGTTGTTCCTGAAATTACGGCTGTATCGAAACCGAAGAGCAACCCTCCCAGGGCAGCAATGGAACTTATCAGAAGGACATAATTTTTTCTTGCAGGATTCATAGTTTTGGTGGTTAATATATTGATCTCTGATATTTTACCTTCAATTTACTTCAGATACCTTGCAACAGCTTCAGCTGCATTAGTTCCATCAACTGCCGAAGAAACTATTCCGCCTGAATAACCCGATCCCTCGCCGCATGGATATAGTCCACTTATTCTGATGTGATTCAGCTTTTCCGGATCCCTTGGAATTCTCACTGGAGAAGAGGTTCTTGATTCTACACCAAGTATAACTGCTTCATTTGTAAGATAACCTGTCATCAGTTTTCCGAACAGGGAGAAACCCTCCATGAGTCTTTTACCTATTTCCTGAGGAAGCCATTCATGAAGCGACGAAGCTGTAACCCCCGGAAAGTATGATACCCTGGGAAGAGAGACTGAGGCTTTTCCTGCAACAAAATCAGCAAGTCTCTGGGCAGGCGCTCTCTGGGTACTGCCTCCGTTTATCCAGGCATCTCTTTCAAGTTCCTTCTGAAGTTCTATTCCTGCCAAAACTCCGGCAGCGCTGTATTTGCCAAGGTCTTCCGGTCTGATCTCAACTACAATACCCGAATTGGCATAAGGTGAATTCCTGTTTGAAGGCGACATTCCGTTAACGACAAGTTCCTCCTGTGAGGTTGCTGAGGGTACTATAAAACCACCGGGACACATGCAGAATGAATAGACTCCTCTGCCATCAACCTGTCTTACAAGGGAGTAGGAAGCAGCCGGGAGATAATTACCTCTTTCATTGCCATGATACTGTATCCTGTCGATAAGGCTCTGAGGATGTTCAACCCTCACGCCCATTGCAAAAGATTTCATTTCAAGGTCAACATTTCCTGAAAGACACAGTTCATAAATATCTCTTGCTGAATGACCTGTCGCAAGTATTACACAGGGTGAAAGAAATGATTCATTTCCAAAAGTTTTAACACCATTTATCTGATTGCCGTTAATAAGCAGGCCAGTCACTCTTTTCTCAAGCAGGAATAAGCCGCCTGCGTCAATTATGGTCTTTCTGATTGCAGAAATTATTCCCGGTAATTTGTCTGTTCCTAAATGAGGATGAGCCTCATACAGAATGTTGCGGTTAGCTCCGTGAAGGCAAAGCAATTCCAGAACCCGCTGATTATCACCTCTTTTCTTTGAGCGCGTATATAGTTTCCCGTCAGAGTATGTTCCGGCACCTCCTTCCCCGAAGCAGTAATTGCTGTCAGGATCTACAACGTGTTCCCTGCTTATCCTGGCAATATCCACTTTGCGTGCCGAAACGTCCTTTCCCCTCTCAATGATCACAGGCCTGATTCCAAGCTCTATAAGCCTGAGGGCAGCAAACAGTCCGGCAGGACCAGCACCGACAATTATAACCTCCCTTTTTGAAGCAACATTTGTAATGCGGAAAGGCTCAATAAAGGTATCAGGTTCATCACCTGCAAATATTTCCACGCTCAGATTGACCCTGATGTTCTTATGACGTGCGTCTACAGAACGCTTAAGTATCCGGAGAGAAGTAAGAGATGCCGGCTGTAACCCTGCCTGTAAAGCACATGCTTTCCTCACCGCTGCTTCATCGGCAGCTGCCTGGGGCGGAAGACTAAGCTGGATGATCCTGCTCATGTTATTCGAAATGGAAAGCAAGAACCCATATCTGCGATTTCATCCTGTCGATTGCATTTCTGAATTCCTGATGCTGCGGAGGAGGGGTATCGACTATTATATCCCTGAAGCCGTTTGACATCTTCAGTTCAATTGAAAGCTTGAAGTAGGTCAGATAGAAATCCATCCCTGCACCAACCTCATAGTAAAGATCAGGTCGCTTAAGGCGCAAATAGACAGGTTCCGAATTTCCCTCTTTTTCTTCATACTCCTTTTTGGCTGCCAGGTCATACCGGTAGTTCAGGCCTGTTATAACATAAGGACGGACATTATTTAGCCTGTCGCCCTTGAACTTTAGAAGCAGCGGAAACTCAAGGAAGGATGATTCGAGCCTTTGCTGTGCATTGTACAGTTCTTTGTCTTTGTAATATCTGACAACGCGCTGCCCGAATGAAACGCCGGGGAGAAACCGGATATCCATGTATTTGGCTGGCCTTAGATCAGTAACAATCTGAATATTAATTCCGGGATTGAGAATTGATACTTCCGGATAAAGACCTGTGGAATCCAGATAAGCCTGATTAGGGGTAACTTTAAAATCCATTGTATTGAAACCCAGACTGAAGCCGAAGTGAAGGAGTTTCTCATCGTACCATGATTCATTCTTTGGCTTTTGCTTCTGGGCTGATGCTGCAAGGCTCAGAAACATCAGGATTATCACAGAAATTGTATGAATTTGCTTCCTGATCAACAAGGTTCAGTTGGTTTTATGATTACAAGATAATAAACTGCAGCAAATTAATATTATTGTACGGTCTTTTTTATGCCTGTGTATATGCTTGCAATACCTCCGGTAAGCTTAACCTGCCTTGTTTCAGAAAATCCTGCAGCGTCAAGCATTTCAAGGAATTTCTCATTGTCAGGAAACCTGCTTACAGATTCAGGCAGATAGGTATAGGCTGCCTTATCCTTTGAAAAGAGTCTTCCAAAAAACGGGAGTATATTCCTGAAATAAAAGTTATAAACTGTTCTGAAAGGGAATGATACAGGCCGTGAAAACTCAAGAACCATAATCATTCCTCCCTTTCTGAGTACCCTGCCCATCTCGCTCAGACCCTTATTCGGATCGGCAAAATTTCTTACTCCGAAAGCCACCATTGCCACATCAAAAAAACCATTTTCAAATGGAATATTCTCAGAATCTGCTTTTGTCAGCTCTATCCTGTCCGACATTCCCTTTTTTTCAACTTTCTGTCTTCCCAGTTCAAGCATTCCGGATGAAATATCTATCCCGTGTATCCGGACCGGATCAAGCTTCATGGCAGCAAGCGCCAGATCACAGGTTCCTGTTGCAACATCGAGAATCCTCGGATTCCTGTACGACCTTCCAATGATCCGGATGGCCCTTCTTCTCCAGAGAAAATCAATGCCAAATGAGAGGAAATGATTAAGAAAATCATAACGCCATGCAATTGAATCGAACATTGATTCAACCTGTTCCCGTTTTTTATTTTGTTCGCTGATAATGGTATCCATTTTAAGGATGCAAAGATAAAAGATTCTTTCTACTTTTACCTGAAACAATAATTCCGGAAAAATGAACAAGACAATTATGGTAACAGGAGCCACTGCAGGATTCGGCAGGGCTACAGCTGAGATATTCGCAAAGAATGATTACAATGTAATTATTACAGGCCGCAGGAAAGAAAGGCTTGATGAGCTTGAAAAGGAACTCAGAAAAGCCGGAAAGGGAAAAATACTGTCAATGAATTTTGATGTAAGAAGCCTGAAGGAGGTAAATGAGGCTGTCAGCAAGCTGCCGTCAGAATGGAAAGATATTGATATTCTGGTTAATAACGCCGGACTGGCTGTTGGTCTTGAACATATTGACAAAGGCAATACTGATGACTGGGAGAGAATGATCGATACAAATGTCAAGGGATTGCTGTATATTACACGGGCAGTTGCTCCACTTATGGCTGCAAGAAAATCGGGACATATATTCAATATAGGTTCAATTGCAGGCAAGGATGCCTATGAGAACGGCAATGTATATTGTGCCACCAAGGCAGCTGTGGCCTCATTGTCAAAATCAATGAGGATTGACCTTCTGAAGGACAATATCAAGGTTACTCATATTGCACCTGGCATGGCTGAAACCGAATTCTCACTTGTGCGTTTCAAGGGCGATGCCGACAGGGCAGACAATGTGTACAAGGGAATTGATGCACTTACTGCTGAGGATATAGCTTCAATAATTTTCTGGTGTGCAACCCTCCCATGGCATGTATGCATAAATGACCTTGAGGTTACTCCGGCACAGCAAGCCTCTGCAGTACACAGCTTCAGGAGGTAGTCTGATTCATAAATCCCTGGTCCCTGAGTACCTGGAGCAGTAAATTGGAAAAATGGACATTATCAGTCTTTTTATACCTGACATCTGTAAAAACCTGAGCCAGAGTCTCTTTATTATTTTCCTGCACAAACTGCTTCGAATCGGTTCTGGCCTCCTTTTCACTGTATAAGGCTTCAATTGTATCTGAGGAATAATCTTTATAAACCTCATTATGAACAACAGCATCCAGCGGAAGCCTGTCAACCTGTTCGGGGAGACCGTCAGGCCAGCCGAGAGTAACTGTTGTAACAGGCACAACACCTGAGGGAAGCCTTAGTGTTTCAATTATTTTATGAGCCATATATGTTGTTGTGCCAAGGTAACAGATGCCCAGTCCCCTGGCCTCAGCAGCAATGCAGACAGTCTGCGCCACAAGCAGCGCATCGATTGCAGCAGTTATAAATGAAAGAAAATTATCATATCCCGGTTCTGCTTTTCTCAGTCTGCACCATTTATCGAACCTGTTGAAATCAGCACAGAATGTCAGTACAACAGGAGCTTCAGTTATCATTCTCTGGTTGAAATGAGAAGGTGCAAGCTGCTGCTTTATCTCCTTGTCTTTAGTTACTATTATGCTGTATACCTGCATGTTGCCTGTTGTTGAGGCACGGCATCCCATATTAAGAATGTCGTTCAGCAGATTGTCATCAACAGCCTCATGCGTATACTTGCGGACCGTTCTTCTCTTAAGCAGAATATCTTCTATTGTTGTCATTGCTTCAATATTATTAAAGTCATACAAAGTAAATAAATTCAATGCAGGCAGAAGGATTTCCGGTGAGGAATAAGCAAAAAAATGCAAATAACTGAAAATGGAGCTTATATAAATTTTGCTTTTGTAAAGAATGTTTGTTAAAATTGTT
>CAZEYY010000010.1:3831-37866 GCA_964516485.1 uncultured Rikenellaceae bacterium | reverse complement strand
GAAAATGGAGCTTATATAAATTTTGCTTTTGTAAAGAATGTTTGTTAAAATTGTTTACGATTAAGACGGAAGATGGAAGACGGGAAACGGAAGCAGGAGTTTCTGTCTTCGGACTTCGGACCTCGTACTTCGGACTTCAGACTTCGAACTTTTTATAAAATACTAACATAAACCAAAAAAACTATGAGCAGACCGGTTACACTTTTTACTGGACAATGGGCAGATTTGCCATTTGAAACATTATGTCAGAAAGCCAAATCGTTTGGTTATGACGGACTTGAAATAGCCTGCTGGGGAGATCACATGGAGATAGACAAGGCTGATGAGGCATATTGCAGAAAGAAAAAAGAAATACTGGCCAAATATGGTCTGAAGGTTTTTGCTCTTGGGAACCATCTCGTAGGGCAGGCTGTTTGCGACAATATTGATGAGAGGCATAAAGGCATTGTTCCAGCCTACGTATGGGGCGACGGTAAACCAGAAGGTGTGCGTCAGCGTGCAGCCCAGGAGATTATAAGAACAGCAGAGGTGGCAAAGAGAATGGGTGCAACAGTTGTTACAGGATTTACCGGAAGTTCTATATGGCATCTTAATTATTCTTTCCCTTCTGTTCCACCTCAGATGATTGATAAGGGCTATGCTGACTTTGCAGCAAGATGGACACCAATCCTTGACAAGTTTCACGAACTGGGTATCAACTTTGCACTTGAAGTTCATCCCACTGAAATTGCATTTGACATTGCTTCTGCCCGCCGTGCACTCAAAGAGATTAAAAATCACCCGAACTTCGGTTTCAATTATGACCCCTCACATTTTGGATACCAGGGTGTTGATTATGTTAAATACATATATGAATTCGCTGAAAAAATCTATCATGTTCACATGAAGGATGTAGGATGGTCAAATGTTCCTGTGGAGGCAGGAGTATTCGGAGGTCATACTGAATTCGGAACCCGGGGACGTTACTGGGATTTCAGAAGCCTTGGTCACGGGAATATCAACTTTGAGGAGATTATAAGAGCTCTGAACCGCATCAACTACAGGGGACCACTCTCTGTTGAATGGGAAGACAGCGGAATGGACAGGGAATTCGGTGCAAAAGAAGCTTGTGAGTTTGTAAGGAAAGTTGACTTCCCGGCATCCAATATAGCATTTGATGCCGCCTTCCAGAAATAGAAGAAAGGCTTAAGGCGAAAGGCGGAAGGCGAATGGAAAAACATAACGAATAATTATAGACAAGATGATTATCCTGCTTTGTTCCCCTCCAGGGAGGGGCCAGGGGTGGGTTAATACTTGAAAAGAAATAATAAAACATTGATTATGAAAAAGATAAGAATGGGTATGATTGGCGGTGGTATTGGTGCATTCATTGGAGATGCTCATCGCCGCGCCTCAAGGATCTGCAATGATTATGAGCTCATTTGCGGTGTCTTTGATGTTGATTATGAAAAAAGTCAGGAATTTGCAAAGAATGAAGGCATTGCTCCTGACCGCTGTTACAAGAGCGTTGAAGCAATGCTCAAGGCAGAAAAAGCCCTGCCTGCTGATAAAAGGGTGCAGGTTGTTACAATAGTGACACCCAATGCTTTACACTTCTCCTTTGCCAAAGCTGCACTCAGTGCCGGCTTCCATGTAGTCTGCGAGAAGCCGATGACAATGACTGTAAAGGAGGCTACAGAGCTTGAAAAACTTGTTGAAAAGACAAAACTCACCTTTGCACTTACCCACACCTATACAGGATACCCTATGGTAAGGCAGATGAGAGACATCATAGCCAGTGGTGCACTTGGCACAATACAGAGAATTGATGCACAGTACTACCAGGGCTGGATAAATTCTATTATACATGGTACCGGAAGCAGGATTACAGGAGTATGGAGACTCGATCCTAAACATGCCGGAGCAAGCAGCTGCATGGGCGACATAGGTGTTCATGCCTTCAATCTGATCGAATACACTACCGGACTGGAAATCAAGGAGATATTATCAGATCTCAATCCTGTTAAAGATGGCATAAAACTCGATCTCGACGGAACAGTGCTTCTCCGCTTCAGCAAGAAGCTTAAGGGAGTAATCCGCTCAAGCCAGGTTTGCGGCGGGGAGGAAAACAACCTTACAATTGCAGTCTACGGGTCAAAAGCCAGTCTGAAATGGGGCCAGGAGAATCCAAACTACCTGTACATGCTGAGTGATACCGAACCAACAAAGGTATTTAAACCTGCACACGGGTATAACGACAAGTTAGCCGAGTCGAGCCATACTATGCCTTCAGGCCATCCCGAAGGAATTTATGAGGCGCTTGCAAATATTTATAAGGGCGCTGCAAAATCGATAAGAAAACAGAAATTTACCCCTGGTGAATTCCCGACAGTGCATGACGGTGTCAGAGGCATGAAATTCATACATGCGGTTGTTGAATCCAATAAGGAAGGAAATATCTGGAAGAAGGTGTAGGGAAGGCAGAAGGCAGAAGGCGAAAGGCGAAAGGCAAAAGGAAGAAGGAAGAAGACTACAGGCCTTAAACCCTTCAGCCCTTCAGCCCTTCAACCATTGAGCCATTGAGCCGTTGAGCCGTTGAGCCGTTATTATTAAATTACAAAAAGCTATTAAACTAAATCAAATGGAAAAATCAAATAACCTTTCAAGGAGAAAATTCCTTGGGATCACAAGTGCCGCTGCAGGATTTGTAATACTCAGTAAAAGTGACAGTCTTGCAGCTGAAAGCAGCTTTCAGTCAGCCGGGAAACCTGATTCCAGATTCGGTGGCGTTCAGGTAGGTGCTATAACTTACAGCTGGAGAAGCATGCCGGTATCTCCTGCCGATATCATAAAGTATTGCAAGCAGACAGGTATAAGTTCAATAGAACTTATGGGTGATGTTGCAGAAAGATATGCCGGAATACCAGAAGGAAAGGATGGAAGCGAAGAAAGGCGCAACTGGAGGCTTTCAGCTCCTATCGAAAAGTACAGGGAGCTCCGTACCATGTTCAACAATGCCGGCATAAAAATACATATCACAAAATTTTCACCTGCAGGATGGTCTGAACCTGAAATCGATTATTCCTTCAAGGCTGCAAAAGCCCTCGGATCAATAGGCGTTTGCAATGAAATAGGCGATGAAGCCTGTAAAAAAATGGGACCTATAGCGAAGTCAAACGGGATGTATGCAATCTTTCATAATCACCTCCAGCCGGGAGAACCAGGTTGGACCTTTGAAAAATTCCTCGACTACTCCCCTGCCAACATGCTCAACTTTGATGCGGGACATTATTACGGTGCAACAGGTCTTCATCCGAACGGTATTCTAGAAAAGCTTCACGACAGGATTGTCAGTGTCCACCTGAAGGACAAGACCGGGCCAAAAGATGACCCTGCAAATACAAACATGCCATGGGGACAGGGAAAAACTCCGATTAAGGACATACTTCTGCTTTTGAAAAAGAACAAATGGAATATAAATGCTGATATAGAGCTCGAATACAATATTCCTTCAGGTTCCGATGCAGTGGCAGAGGTTAAAAAGTGTGTGGATTTCTGCAAAAACATACTGGTCTGAAGATGCTGAATTCACGGTTACTGATACTCTCCCTGTCATTATTTCTTCTTACGTTTTTTTCTTATTCATGCTGTGAAAAAAATAACACTACAGGAACTGTATCTGTATTAATACTAAGCGGTAAAGGAAATCATTCCTGGGAAAAAACCACTCCCCTGCTAAAGAGGATCTATGACAGATCCGGGCTCTTCAGGGCAGAGACAAGCGACAGGCCAGATACACTTACCCTGGAATCATTTCAGAAGTATGATGCGGTAATTGTGAATTTCAATACCTGGCCTGATAATGAGATCCGGTTTTCACAGGAATGGGAAAAAAACTTTCTCGATTATCTCAAAAAGGGAGGAGGGGCCGTATTCATACATGCAGGTGCTTCTTCATTCTACAAATGGCCTGAATATCAGAAAATTGGCATTGGCAGGTGGGGTAAGGAGACCAGCCATGGAAATCCTCAGATTGGCAAGGTGACTGCTTTAGATCAGGAAAATCCCATTACAAGAGGTCTTGGCGATTTCTTCATCTTCGACGAATTATGGAAAAATACAGATATCTACCCCGAGGCTAAGGCAGCCGGCAATCTTACATGGACTGATCCCACTGATGGAAAGGTTTATAACGAAAGGGCAATATTTACAAACAGGATAGGAAAAGGCCGAAGCTTTTTCACTTTGCTTGGTCATGATGAAAGAGCAATGCTTAATACAGGATTTCAGACTCTGTTAATAAGAGCGACCTTATGGGCTTCAGGTAATGAAAACTATCCTGCTATCCCTGCAGAACTAAAACGGGAAGCTCAGCAATATACGACGGTTTCATGGACGCGATCAGATACAACAGTCTGTCTGAAGAGAGGTAATGAAGTGATCTGGCAGTTCAATTACAACAACCGCTACAGGAGACCTTACTTTCATCCTCTTACTGCAAATGGATCTACAGTTACCTGTGCTGATCCTCCCGATCATCCGTGGCACCTCGGACTGTGGTTCTGCTGGAAATATATAAACGGTGTGAACTACTGGGAATACCTGCCTGATTTCAGTTCTGCAGAAAAAGGATATAAATCAGAAGGAGTGACAGAAATTGAAGATATCAGTGTGAATCATAAAGAGGATTTCTCAACAGAAATCTCCATGAAGATTAAATATTATCCCCAGAATGGCTCTGAGGTATTGAATGAGAAGGGCCATATCTATATTTCGGCTCTCTTTCCCGACAAGAGCTATTATATTGATTATGATAATATCTACACAGCTATGGCTGAAGAAGTTGTTCTCGACAGAACACCGGTTCAGACCGAGCCCGGAGGAAGGACCTGGGGAGGATATGCAGGGCTGTCTGTCAGATTCAGCCAGGATTTGAACTCTCCTTTCCTGATTGCTGCAAATGATACCAATGAATACAAAAAGAACAAATGGGTTTACATGGGATTCAACACCCTAACCGGCAAAAAAGCAGGGATATGCATGATGCATGATCCTGAACTGACAACACCCGAAACAAGCTGGTACATAATAAGAACCAGAGAAATTCCATTCTTTTATTACAGTCCGGGTGTAATTTATGACGCAAAGAAAACACTGCGTAAAGGTGACAGTCTGCACCTCAGGTACAGGACTTGGATAATACCGGGTAACATATCCAAAGAGGTATTGCAGGATAGATATGACAAGTTCACAGAAAAATAATAAATAAACTTAGCTCACATGAAAAAGATGAGTCAGCTTTCAAGAAGGGATTTTATAAGGAAATCAGCTATCGGAGCAGCCGGAGTGGCTGTACTTCCAATAATCCTTCCTTCCTGTAATGACAGGAAAAAAGTAATGAGCCGTATAAACATTGCCCACATCGGCGTTGGTGACAGAGGCACTGCTGAACTCATTTATTATTTGCTGCCATTAAGGGGAGCGGTAAACATTGCAGTATGTGACGTATGGAAAGACAGGAGGGACAAGGCAGCAGAAACAGTTAACAACTTCTACAAAACAAACAATGATCCTGTACCGGAATGCAAAGTCTACCTCGATTTTGAGGAAATGCTTCAAAGAGATGATATTGATGCCGTGCATATTACAACACCCGATCACTGGCATGTACCTGCAGCAATAAAGGCAGCAAGGGCAGGAAAACACATAATGCTTGCAAAACCGCTTGGGTTGAGTTATCCTGAAACACAAATTCTTGCCAGGGAACTCAGGCAAAAGAACCTTAAATTCCATTACGGAACACAGCAGAGAACCTCACCACACATGATACTGGGAAGAGAACTCATTATGGAAGGATTGCTTGGTGAGATAGAACGCGTTGAAGTATGGGCTCCCGGAAAGAACGATGTTGTAAGCCCGGTATGCAATGAGACTCCAGTTCCTCCCGAATTTGACTTCGACAAATGGACAGGACCTGCACCCATGATGCCCTTCTGCCCTGACAGGGTAACAAACAACAGTTCATGGTTCAATTATGATTACAGTATTGGTTTTCTGGGTGGCTGGGGTGCCCATCCTCTTGATATACTTGTGTGGATACTTAAAGATAAAGTATCAGGAAAGTACACCTGTGAGGGGACTGGTAAGTTCTGGGCTCCAGGCGGACTATACAATAATATATGGTCATGGGACGTGATATGCAGGTATGAAAATGGACCTGAGGTGCATTTTGTCAGCGATGATATAGCTGTTAACGGAGTTCTGAACCACCGGGAAATCAAGGAAACAAACGGTACAACTTTTTATGGAAGCAAAGGCTGGCTGTCTCTTTCACGTGCATCTGCACAGTCGGACATTCCCGAAATAAACAGGAGAATAAATGACTTCCCGAAAAACAGCGGAGGGTGGATAAACAGTGAGCTCAACACAATGGGACAGGCCTTTCTTGATGTAATAAATGGAAAAATACCCGAACTGTGTCCTCTTGACGAGGCAATAATGTCTGATACAATCAGCCATATGGGGGATATTGCAATAAGAACGGGAAGAAAAGTTACATGGGACCCTGTTAAAGGGGAAGTTGTCGGAGACCCGGAAGCAAATGGTTTGTATGTCAGAGAATTAAGAAGTCCGTATGGAGTGTAGTTTTTTTAACCACAAAGAGCACAGAGTTTTACACAGAGAACACCAAGGAAAAAAGATGAGGAGACTATTTCTGCTGATTATTGCAGTATTTACTGTAATTCAGGCAAATGGCCAGGAGACCGAAAAAATTCTAAAATCGATTTTTGACGAAGCTCTTACAGATCAGACTGCATACAGAAACCTGGAGTATTTATGCAAAAACACAAAAGGCAGGCTGCCCGGGTCGCCTGCGGCAGCTGAAGCTGTTGAATTTACAAGACAGGCTCTGCTTAAAGCCGGAGCAGATACCGTCTGGCTTCAGAAGGTACCGGTACCACATTGGGAAAGGGGATCTGAAAAATGCAGTGTCATTTCGGAACTGTCGGGTGTTATTGATCTTTCTATTTCAGCTCTTGGCTTCTCTGTCGGGACCAATGACAACGGAATAACATCCGGGATCGTTGAAGTGATGGACTTTGAAGAACTGAAAAGAATCGGTAAAAAGAATATAGAAGGAAGGATTGTCTTTTTCAACCGGCCTGCTGACAATACTCTTATAAATACCTTTACAGCTTATGGAGGGGCAGTGAATCAGCGAGTTTACGGCGCTTCGGAAGCATCGAAATACGGAGCTGTGGCAGTAATTGTGAGATCAGCAACGCAGGCCCTTGACGACTATCCTCATACCGGAGTAACAAGGTACGCTGATGATGTAATAAAAATACCGGCTGTTGCGGTTTCAACACTCGATGCTGAAGTTCTGAGTAAGATACTGAAAGCCGATCCTGCAGCCAGAGTCAGTCTTGTTTCGACCTGCAAAAACTATCCTGACACATGGTCATATAATGTCATTGGTGAAATAAGAGGCTCAGCCCGACCAGGTGAATACATTACCTCAGGAGGTCATCTCGATGCATGGGATATAAGTGAAGGTGCCCACGATGATGCCGGTGGCTGCGTTCAGGCAATTGAGATGATAAGGCTGTATAAAAAACTGAACATAAGGCCCAAACGCAGTGTGAGGGCAGTAATGTTTATGAATGAGGAGATGTCGGGAACCGGAGGAAGAACTTATGCCTCGGAAGCGAAGGCAAAAGGCGAGATTCACTATGCTGCCATTGAATCGGACAGAGGAGTAATGAGTCCCAGGGGCTTTGGATTTGAAGCCGAAGGTGACAGGTTGCAGAAACTGCAGGGACTGTCATCATGGTTTGCACCTTACAATATCCGCGATTTCGACAAGGGAGGAGGAGGTTCTGATATTTCTCCACTAAAACCGATGGGCACCTTACTCATTGGTTACATTCCTGACGTTCAGAGATATTTCGACTATCATCACTCGGCCAATGACACATTCGACAAGGTAAATATAAGGGAACTCCAGCTTGGAAGCGCCTCAATGGCTTCACTTGTATATCTTATTGATCTTCTTGACCTTTAGAAGATCTTCTTTCCGTATCTGACAACCATGCCACTTTCTGTTCAGGCTTATGTGACTGGCCAATAATGTCCTTATACAATTCCGGACGCCGGGCACTGAGATAACGGTGGCCTCCTGCCATTGTAAGCTTTTCAGACGTTACAAGGGCCGTAACAAGCTCATCATCAAGCCTGCGGCATTCTGCAATAATATCACCAAAGGGATCTATTATCATCGAGCATCCGTTCTTGAGCTGATCATCATCCATGCCTATCGGATTCGAGAAGATTGCATAAACAGCATTGTCATAGGCACGGGCTGGCAGCCATTTCATAAGCCATTCCCTTCCTTTTAACCCGTCAAATTCCTTTCTCAGCGAAGTGGGATCCTTCTCCCTGTTCTTCCAAAGTACAGGATCTACAAAACCAGCTCCCGGCCGGGGAGAAGGTGTGCACATTGTAACATGAGGCATGAAAATTATATCTGCACCAAGAAGTTTTGTTGCCCTCACATTCTCAGGAATGTTATTGTCGTAACATATAAGTATTCCGCACTTCCATCCGTACAATTCGAAAACACAATATCTATCACCTGGCGTAATATGCTTATTGACAAAAGGATGCAATTTATGGTACTTTGCCACCAGTCCATTTCCGTCAACACATACATAGGTCTTGTATATCCTGTCATCTTCGTCTTTTTCAAACAAACCTGCAAGGATGACAATTTTATATTCTGAAGCAAGACGGATAAGCTCCTTTGTACTGTTTCCGTCAGGAACCTTTTCAGACAGCTCCAGCATCTGCTTTTTATTCAGGTTTCTGGCAAAGGTATAACCTGTTACAGAGCATTCATGAAATGCAACAATATCTGAACCCTGGCGTGCCGCCTCTTTTGCAAAATGAGCAATACGCGACAGGTTGTAGCTTTTGTCGCCGCTCCGGTTTTCAAACTGTACCGTTGATATCCTTAAATCTTTCATTCCTGATGGCATTAAGCCGGAACTGCAATAATCTCAGCTATTTTTTCTTCCTGAGAGCGAGGTACAAACCTCCGGCCAGGACAACAACAACACCGGCAATTATTATTATTGTTGTTGAACTTCCCTTTGATTCTGATGCGCTTTCATCTTCGGCATAATAGAAAGTAGGTTTGGCATCAGTATCAATATTTACAGTATCTTTTTTTGGCTTAGGCTGGTCCTGTGCAACTGCGAAATTTGCTGTCAGCATCAGCGTAGCAAAACTTAAAATTAAAGCTGTCTTCTTCATTTGAATTTATTGTTATTTATTTAACACTATCTGCAAGTTTATCATATTTTTCAGCAATATCGGGATCTGATTTCCTGTATGTATCGGCCAGAGCCACAATTGCAGGCTTGTAACCCGGATTGAAAGTCAGGCAGCTGCGAAGCAGGTCCCTCGCCTGCCGTACATCACCATCCACAACAAGCCGGGCAAGCTCCACATAAGCCTCAAAATATTTCACATTTACTGAAAGAACCTTCCTGTAATATTTTTCTGACTCAGCCCTTCTTCCTTCGTCTGCGGCTATATTGCCAAGATACATAAGAGCCGGTTCGAAATCAGGATTAAGGTCCAGCGCTGTCCTTAACATTAAAGCAGCTTTATCCTTCTCTCCTGTTTCCCTGAGCGCAATGGCAAAATTATAAAAAATCATTTCATCGCTGTCTTCATTTTGAACAGCCTTTGAAAAGAATTCAACAGCTGAATCGTAAGCTCCTTCCTGCAGGGCATTAAAGCCTGAATAATCATCCTTCGTTTTTCTTTCAAGTATCTCACAAACAGGAACTCCGTCGACAAATATAACGTGCAATGCCTCCGGATCGGGCCACGATTTTTTCTTCAGTTTTTCAGGATTTATATACCTGTTGACAATAATTGCATAATCCCAGTCTGCCTGGCTCCTTTCCTCATACCTTATGAAAAATGTTTCGGTATCAGGCCGTTTTCTGAACTGCCAAGCAACTGAGTATGTTGCTGCAATTTTCACCCTGCCCGATACATTTTTGTCATTCAGGTAAGAAAGCAGCCATTCTGATGCTTCTGTCTGACTGATAAAATAATAGTCATTCTCATAATTTCCGTAAGCACCTTTTAGTCCGCCGGTTAACCGATTATAATACATATAGCTGTAGGCAGGATAGCTTAACATAAATTTCACCGGGTGTATTGAAAAAGCAAGCATAAGAATTACAAATGCGGCTTTCAGATAAAACCTGCCTGTCTTCTTTAGAAGAAGATCAAATCCTTTTGCTGAAAGAAGCACAAGGGCGGGATAAATGAACATAAACTGTCGCCACGAGCTGTATAAATTTGATTTCGAGAGAATTGCAAATAGCACAGGAAACAATATTGTAAAAGCCAGGAACAAATATTCAGGTATTCTTCTGCTTCCTGCCTTACGTATTGAAAATACCATGAAAAGAACAAGACCTGCAGTGACGATGAGCGGAATTGTTATGAGCATCGTTTTTGGCAGGTAATACCATGGCATAAAATCGGACCACATCACTTTTCCCTCAAAAAGCTGACGGAAGGTATCGGGGAAATGAGCCATCACACGATAGGCTTCATAAACATTACGCAGCGGATCCTGCAATGCGAAGGGCCATAATATTATACTCAGAAAATATCCGCAACAGGAAACCAGTACTGTCAGAACTGCCTTATGAACTAATTCATTCCCTGAAAATTCTTCCCCACGGAGATGCTTCACCACGTAAAAAGCTGCAAAACAGATAGCAAGATACAGGATCACAACAGCACCTGCTGCCCTGATGCTTATTGTGAAGGCGATACTCATTATAAGCATTACGATCAGGCTCAAAGGATTACGCTTTCCCGATTCAAGAAATTTAAGTGTAAAAAATGCAGATGAAATATAACCGAGCGCGAAGGGTATGTCTTTCAGGTTATTATGGGAATGACCAATGAATGAAGGTGTTATGGCGAACAGCAGTATAACTATGACAGCTGCTCCATATCCTGAGAGCCAGCGTGCAAAAAATGCTGTAACAACTATAACAAGCCACCCGGCCAGGGTGCTCATAAAATGCCTGAAAGAATAAATATCCTCTATATCAAGCCAATGAGCAATAAAAGTAACAAGGTTGTCATACGACTGCCCGTAATATCCAAGATGCCAAACCGGATTGTGAAGGGCGGCCGTATCCTTCCCGTGTGATTCAAAATAATTGTATACATCTTCTGACTGTCCGTAATGCAGAACCTCATCACAGCTTATGCCTGCATGCCGTGATGTAATAAGCATAAAGGCAAGAGCGAAGGCCAGAAGTGACCAGAATGCATATTTCAGATAAGATTCCTGCATTATTTATCCGTGCTGTCACCGTAAATCCTGCGAATGAAATAAACCGGCCTGTTCTGACTTTCCTTATAGTTCCTGTAAACGTACTCCCCTAATATTCCAAGAAAAACAAGCTGAATAGATCCAAGGAAATATATGCTAAGTAAAATTGAGGGCCATCCCGAAATGGCGAAACCACAGATCTTTGCAATAAGAACATAGATCCCTGCCGCAAAAAAAACAAGGGTGCCAATAGTACCTAAAACCAGGCAGAGCCGGATCGGAAACCTTGAAAATGAGAATATTGCATCAGAAGCCAGTATGAAAAGCCTGGAAAAGTTCATCTTCGGCTTGCCTCCGAACCTGTCATCCCTGACAAATTCAACATAGTCCTGCCTGAACCCGATGAAGGTTCTCAGTCCGGGCAGATACCTCACCTTTTCCTTCATTGCAAGCAGGGCATTCAGCGCTTCCCTTTTCATCATAGAGTAATTGCCAGCATTCTCCATGTTCTTTATATCCCCTATCGAACGGAAGACAAAATGGAACAATGAAGAAAAAAGGTTCCTGTTTGAATCTCCTTTTCTTCCTGTACGCCTGGCGCTGACTATCTCAACATCATCATTGCAAAGCTTCTCATACATTTTGGCAAGCAATTCAGGAGGGTCCTGAAGATCACCGTCCATCATAGCTATAATTTCTCCCCTGGCATGTTCAAGTCCTGCTGTATATGCGGCCTGGTGTCCAAAATTCTTGCTTAGTGAAAGAACCTTTATCCGTTTGTTGGCTGCCTGCCATCTGACAAGCAGGGAAAGGCTGTTGTCAGTGCTGCCGTCATCAACAAGCAGAAGCTCATAATCAGCAGTGAAGGTTTCAACCGAAGCAATAGTCCTCCTTAAAAGCTCATCAATGAGCTTTTCCTCATTATAAACCGGTATTACAAGTGAGAACATATTTGAACTTTTTCTCTCTGAGAGACACTGAGTTACACAGAGGTAAAATTACTTTAATTTGCCTGAAGACGTGACAAGGCAAATGAGGCCTCGTCCTTCAGGTCATTGTTGTTTACAAGCTCTTTAACTGCCGGTACGGAATATTCTGTACCCATCCAGCTTAGTTCACGAAGAATAAGCTTTTTAGATTCAGCCGTTGCCTTCTCATCCTTCAGTATGCTTACCAGATCTTTTTCTGTCTCCAGTAATCCGGCCTTATCACCCGCAAGCTGTGTAATATGAGACTGAATGCACACAAGGTTTTTTGTACTCTTGCCGATATCATAACTCCTTATATTCTGCAGAGCTTCCTTGTATGTAATTTCCTTAAAATCAGGCCTGAGCACAACACCTGCGGCAGTAGGAAAATCATAAGGCAGCTGTTGAGTCACATTTCCTGTTACTGCCCATTCTGCACCTCTCTGAAGAGTTACGATAAATCCTGTGCACTGCATTGCCGGTCCTCCTTCCTTATCGGCATGCCCCATTGCTGTATGAAAAATCCTTCCTTTTTCCCAGTTTATTGTCATCAGCATAGGTTCATCGCGCATTGTACCACCACCTGCAGCCGAATCGGCAAAAGCAGTTGCAAGTACCTGCATGTTCCGGGCAGGACCACGAAGGAGGCTGTAGAGCTCATCATTGCCATGCATCCATCTGGCAGGCAAACCTTTTGTTATTGGATGGTCAGCTATCCTTGTCCTGACAAGGAATTCCTTCCGCTTGCCATGTGTACCACCAATACCAGGAGTTTCGTCAACAATAAGTGAATCATTTCTGTAATATACATAAGGACCATCTTTTTCAGAGCGGTTGCCCCAGCCTCCCAGGCCTGTCATTTCGTTGTACTCCTTCCAGTCGGGAAATGAATTATTTGCTGCATGATAGACTACCAGGCCGCCTCCGTTTTTCATATAATCAATAAAGGCAGACTTTGTTTTGTCAGACCATGAATCTCCATTGTAATCAAGTACTACAAGTTTGTATGAAGAAAAATCAGGGTTGAAGGTTGACATGTCTCCACCTGCAGCAGGTGTTTCAGCAATTTCGCATGAGAACATGCCTGTCTCATCAAGGATCTTCTTCAGTACAGGTGAACTGCTCTGCCAGTCGTGATTATTCTGACCGGTAATTATGAGTGTTTTATATCCCGTTTCCTTTGTGCATCCTGCTGTCAGGACAACAGCAGCAATCACAAATATTATAAATTTATTCAATCTTTTCATTTTATTACTCTTTGAGGGTTAAACAGTTGGAAGTGTCCATGGTGAACGGTAGGGGCGGCTGAGCAGCCTTGAGGCACCCGGATTATCAATTATTACTTCCTTTTCAGGATCCCACTTAATTGTTTGTCCTGTTGTCATTGCAATCTCACCAAGCAGAACAACTGAAATTGCTCTGTAAGCAACCTCAATGGGAGCTATGGCCGGTTTACCGGATTTTACACTGTCAATAAAATTCTGATAATGGTTTTCGCTTTTATATAGGTGTATTTCATTTTCGCCGATTACCTCATCAAGTATTTTTTTATCAGATGCTTTCAGAATGTCTCCTCTGTCAACATGCACCCAGCCCAGATCACCGTACCATGTGGTGCCCATTCCATGAGGAAGCCGTGAGGCATTTGCCACTCTCATCTCAATTCCGTTGGCATATTTGCAATGAAGATCATATTCAACCGGTGCGTTGTATATTCCTTCAGGCGGATAGACTCCATGCCCTGAAATTTCAACAGGACCGGTATGTTCAAGCCCTGCTCCCCAGTTTGCGATATCAATATGATGACCTGCCCAGTCTGTCATCTGACCGCCGGAATAGTCTAGTATCCAGCGCCAGTTCCAGTGGCTTACACCCCTGTATGGAACTTTGAGTGCCGGACCCAGCCACATTTCCCAATCAAGCTCAGGCGGGACATCCATAACCGGAGGGGTGCCAATACCACGACCGCCATCAGGCAAACCGACCTCAATATATTTTACCTTGCCAACCCTTTCATTTATTGCAAGTTCTGCTCCTCTCCTGAAATTGAACAGTGAACGCTGCCAGCTTCCTGTCTGCCATATAATATTATTCTTCTGCACAGCGCTTACAATTGTCTGACCATCCTTAATTGTCCTGCAAATGGGCTTTTCACCATATACATGTAATTTATGATTTGCAGCTGCGGAATAAATAATTCCATGCCAGTGGTCGGGTAGGGCGATCGAAACCGCATCAAGCTTTTCTTTTTCAAGCAATTCCCTGAAATCCCCGTAAGTTCTGCAGTCCTTGTTTCCATTAGCCTGGTCAACTATATCTTTGGCAGCCTCCAGATGTTTTTTATCGACATCGCACAAGGCAACAAACTGAAGCTGGCCTTTCAGCTTCAGAAATTCTCTCATGTTTCCTGTTCCCTGTGAACCTGTGCCGATAGTTGCCATAACAATCCGGTCACTTGGGGCTGGCCTTCCTCCCATACCCATTGCAGTGGAAGGAATGATCTGAGGAAGAATAATTGAACCTGCAGTAACAGCAGCAGATCTCTTAATAAACTCCCTTCTTGATGTTCTCTTTGTCATGCTTGTATTGTTTTAAGGATTAACTTTCTGATTCTGATGTTAATACAGGAGTACCTGGTACAGGTGTCTCAAAATTCATTGCAACCGGACCCATCTCAATTACAGAAGGTCCAAGATCCATATCGGATTTGAATATTTCCTCCCAGGTAATCTTCCTGCCGGTATAAGCTGCAGTTCTTCCCATAATTGCAGTGAGTGTTGAGATAGCAGTCTGTTCTGCTTCGTTTACATATTTTCCGGTTCTGATTGCATGAACAAGATGCATGTGCTCCTGAACATAGGGAGGTATCTTTACCTGGTTCATCGGATTACCGTTCTCATCATCAGGATATTTGAACTGCCATACGATATTTCCGTCAAGGTCCCAGATTGTGTTCATGCAGTTGGTATAGCCTTCTGTCCCCATAATCAGTTCACCAGTACCGTTTGCACAACTGTCGATCTGCCTGCACATGCTGTGCGAGCTCACACCACTGCCATAATAGAAATCAACACTGAAAAAATCATACTGGTCGCCGGTAACTCTTCTGTGCCGGCCTCCATAACCAATGGCACTTTCCGGATGTTTTCCGATGAACCAGTTAATCACATCTATATTATGAACATGAGTATCAAGGATATGATCACCACACAACCAACAGAAATTATTCCAGTTGCGGATCATATATTCCATATCATTCCAGTCTTTTTCCCTTTCCCTGAACCAGACATGATCCTGATTCCAGTATGCTTTTGCAGAGGTAATCCTGCCTATTGCCCCGCCTTTAACAAGCTTGTAAGTTTCAATGTAATCTTCCTGGTGCCTTCTTTGTGTTCCCGTAACCACATTAAGTCCAATGGCTTCAGCTTTTTTTGCAGAAGTGATTATTGACCTGATCCCCACCGGATCGACTGCAACAGGTTTTTCCAAGAAAACATGTTTGTTAGTCTGAACAGCCTCAAGAAAATGTTCGGGACGGAACTGCGGCGGAGTAACAAGAAGGACAACGTCAATATCAGGCAGAGCCATCAGTTTTTTGTATCCGTCAAAGCCGGCAAAGCAGTTTTCCTCAGGTATGGGAAGGTTGAATGAAGCGAATCTTGCCCTGCAGGCGTCAATCTTATCCTGAAACACATCAGCAAGTGCAACAATCTCAAGATCAGGCCCGGAGCTTATAAAGTTTATTGCAGCTCCGGTACCGCGTGCACCGGCGCCTACAAGTCCTGCCCTGAGCTTTTTGCCTTTGGGAGCCCCTCGAAGTATCGGAGGCAAACCAAGAGATTCATTGCTTACTTCCTTCTTACAGCTGTTAAGCATAGCAGCCGCACCTGCCACTGCAAGACCTGCTGCAGCTGTCTTTCCAATAAATTTTCTTCTGTCGATATTTTGCATTTTATCAATGATTTTCTTTTAATTGACTGAATCGGCTTCGCATACTACCCTGAAACCCACATCAATACAATCGGAGTACCACCAGATGCTCTTGGGTATCTGAGGATCGGTAACAAGCCAGGATTTTGCTTTTGTAAAGTCTCGTGCAGCACTCCTTACATCCTTCGCATCACTTTTAAAGGATCCTCCTCGTATCACATGTTCCTGTCCTGTTTCAGGTCCCATCGGATCAATAGTACTGAGTGTATCTGTCCTGTAATAATCAGGTGAGTAGAAATCGAAACAGAATTCCGATATATTTCCCGACATGTTCAGAAGTCCGAAAGGATTTGCCTTTACAAATGAAGGTTCCTGCGTTTTTGAAGCACTGTTTTCCTTGTAGACAACATGCGATGAAATTATAGCAGTATCTGGTCCGAAGAACTTTTTCAGAAAGCCGCCAGAAGTATAACTATCCGGATCGCCTTCGAAGAAATAAGGTGTTTCAGTTCCACCCCTGCAGGCATATTCCCATTCAGCTTCTGTTGGCAGCCTGTATTTCTTTCCTGTAACCTTCGACAGCCACTGGCAATATACATTTGCAGCATGCCATGACATTGTAATTGCAGGCCTTCTGCCTTTTCCCCAGCCCTGGTCGGGGGCTCCCCATGGAGGAGTGGCACCGCTTACAGCATCTGTATTTTTTCGTATAACAACCTGTCCTTCAGTCCTCCCCTGCGAACTGGTTGCTCTGAAGAATGCCATGTACTCATCCCATGTAACTTCAGTTTTTGCCATAAAGAATTTTGAGAGGGTAACCTTTCTGACCGGACCCTCATCGTTGTCACGGAGTGATTCCCCTTCCGGACTACCCATATTGAAACTCCCTCCGGGTATTGCAAGCATATCAAAGGATACTGTTGTTCCCGGAATCATTTCGGTGAAATTCTCAAAGCGTTCAATCTTTGCAGGCTCTGAATAAACGGTCTGGTCAACGGTTGCAGTTAATCCGAATGTGGTATCATGGTCATGAATGGCATTCTTATCATAATGGCCGACATTCAAATGGCAATTGATGCATAACAGGTTCTCATTGCCCGATATATATGAGAGATGTGCATTCCCTCCCTTTACTGACAAGGTTACAGGAAACAGGTTCTGATGACATTTCAGGCATGAAGCCTCATACACGAAACCCTTTGCATTTTCGAGGAGCTTTTTCTGTGCCCAGTTAATCTCGGAACTGTCCTTGAATAAATAACCATAAATATCCTTCAAACCATGCTTTGCCTTTGCATACAGATATCCCTGTCCCTGAGGAGGAATATGACATTCCGTACAATGAACAATTACACCTGAACTGTTATTGTAGTGGGTGGAAAGCCGCCAGCTCTGATCGGCATGAGGATGCACATGGCACGACATGCAATATTCATCAGCAGAAGTATATCTGACAGCCACCTTGCCTGCCTTCAGCACAATAAGGGCCAGAATAATTCCTGTAATTATAAGCCAGAGACTCCTTCGCCCTGATACTCTTGTATTTTTCTTATATGATCTGAGCTTCATTATTTCCCGTAAAACCAATTAAACCGTCTAAAGTTAATTGTTTACGGGATTAATAAACTAGGCAGGACTGATTTTTATGAAAAATTAAAATCTCTTCACATAGCCATGACAATAAGGCGTTTTACCGTTTCTGAAGTAATAGTCCTGGTGATATTCCTCGGCTGGATAGAACTCAGATGCTTTTGTCACCTTTGTTACCACATTGTATCCTTTAGTTTTTAAGGCAGATATTGTGCGTTCTGCTATTGTCTTCTGCTCCTGGTTCAGGTAGAAAATTTCAGACCTGTACTGGTCACCGATATCCGGGCCCTGGCGTCCGACCTGGGTAGGATCATGGATTTCCATAAAGAGCCGCAGCAGTTTCTCATAAGATGTTTTTTGCGGATCATAGATAACGCTTACTGTTTCAGCATGACCGGTGTTGCCTGTACACACCTCCCTGTACGAAGGATTCTTTACTTTACCGCCTGTGTATCCTGAAGTTACTGAGATAACACCGGGTTCTTTCTGAAGGAAATATTCCACTCCCCAGAAGCATCCACCGGCAAAGAGAGCTGTGCCATACCTTCCTGGCTGAATTACAGCTGGCACCAAATCGAGCGAAACAGAATTCACGCAATGCCTTACATTTTTTGATGTAAAGCCCTCTCCCGTAAACACATGACCAAGGTGCGCCCCGCAGTTTGAACATTCTATTTCGGTCCTCATCCCATCCGGGTCAGGAAGCCTTTTTACTGCACCTTTTATTTCATCATCAAAGCTGGGCCATCCGCATTCCGACTCAAATTTATCGGAAGAATAATACAGTGCACTTCCGCATTTCCGGCAAACATAGGTACCCTTATCCTTACTGTTTGTGTATTTTCCCGTAAAAGGTCTCTCAGTGCCCTTGTTATTTATGACATAAGCTTCCTCGGCTGTAAGTTCCTTATACGGCAGTTTCTCCTGTGAATATACGTACTCACTCATAAACAATACTATTAATATTATTATCTGATAATTATTTTTCATGACTTACAGTAAAAACATTTGGATATAAAACAAAATTAACGCGAAAATGTTAATACGCTAAACAAAATGTAATGACAATCTGTTTATTGCACATGACATATTTTAAGTAACCTTGCTTAAAAATCGTTAATAATATTTTTGGCATGAAGATTGTTTTTAAATTGAAAAGTTTATTTTTGTAACAATTAATAACCGGATATCAGATATGAAAAAATTTGCTGTTATACTTCTTGTTGTGTTCGTTACAGCTATTGTTGTAAGCTCATGCAATCAGAAAGAATGCCCCGCCTACTCAAAAGCCAATACTGAACAGGCAGGCAGGAATGTCTGATTTTATCAGGCCTCAGAGGCTGATTCATCTTCAATCCTTTAAAAAGCTACAATGAAAAGGCTGCTATTTTCAGCGGTGACTTTTTATTTTTTACTTATGTCTGCTTATTGTCAGGGAGACCTCAATGAGCAGCAGAAGGTTTTTTTCAGAAATGAGAAATCTTTTGGCTTTCAGCTCAACTCTGACGGGATTGGTTTCAGTTACAGGACAGCCCGAAGGACTGATTATTTAAACAAAAACATTATTGAATACGAATTCGGAACAATTAAGCATCCGAAGGAGTATAAGCTCGACAATCCATACACACCCGGATCATCTTTTGTTTTTGGGAAACTGAATTTCCCTGTTTATCTGAGGGCGAGCATAGGCAGGCAGAGCGAGCTTTACAAAAAAGCTGACCTTGGCGGCGTGTCGATAAGGTTGTTTTATTCCGGGGGACCCGTACTTGCTGTTTACAAGCCTATATATTATAAGGTTATTTACCCGGTGTCACTTTCGGAATATTACAAAAAGGAGGAAAAATTCAATACAAACATTGCCATACCTCAGGATATATGGGGTAAAGCCTCTTTTATAAAGGGCCTCAACGAAGTTAAAGTAATGCCCGGCATTTACGGCAAAGGAGGATTCAGCTTTGAGTACAGCAAGGAAGACAAGGTGATTCACGCAATAGATGTCGGCGCAACACTGAGTGCATACCTCAAGGAAATACCCATAATGGCCAGTTCCGATAACAAATCTGTGTTCTTCTCACTCTTTGTGAGCTACCGTTTCGGTGTTGTTGTCAATCCGCTTGATCCTGAATCATCAAAAGTATCAAGCCTGTTCAGAAGAAAAAAACAATATTGATTTCTTCTTTTTGTTTGCTATTCCCCTGAAAATACTAATTTTGTGTTTCGAATTTACTAACCATCTTATATAATAATAATTGTATGTCAAAAATTAAAGTAGGTATCAATGGTTTTGGCAGAATAGGCCGACTGGCCTTCAGGGCTGCCTTGAAGAGGAACGATATAGAAATAGTAGGTATCAATGACCTCCTCGATGCGGATTATATAGCTTATATGCTTCACTATGACACCGTTCACGGGAAGTTTAACGGAAAAATAGAAGTTAAGGACGGAAAACTCGTTGTTGACGGTCATGGCATAAGAATCTCCTCAGAAAAGGATCCGGCAAGTCTTAAATGGAATGAGGTTGGTGCAGAATACGTTCTCGAGTGCACAGGACTTTTCCTCACAAAAGAAACAGCAGCAGGCCACATTACAGCAGGTGCGAAACGTGTTGTAATGTCAGCTCCTTCAAAGGATGATACTCCTATGTTTGTTATGGGTGTAAACCACACAAAATACAAAGCCGACATGCAGTTTGTATCTAATGCTTCATGCACAACAAACTGTCTTGCTCCGGTAACAAAGGTTCTGCATGACAACTTCGGCATTGTTGAAGGTCTCATGACAACAGTTCACGCAACAACAGCAACACAGAAAACAGTTGACGGTCCTTCAAAGAAAGACTGGAGAGGCGGCCGTGCAGCAGCAGGCAATATCATTCCTTCATCAACAGGAGCTGCCAAAGCTGTAACAAAGGTTATACCTGAACTCAAAGGCAAACTTACAGGAATGGCATTCAGGGTTCCTACCCTCAATGTATCTGTAGTTGACCTCACCTGCCGTCTTGAGAAACCTGCCAGCTATGATGACATCAAAAAAGCAATGAAAGCTGCAGCTGATGGTCCTCTGAAAGGCGTTCTCGGTTATACTGAAGATGCTGTTGTATCAAGCGACTTCATCGGTGATTCACGTACATCAATCTTCGACGCTGAAGCAGGTATTTCACTCAATGACAACTTCGTTAAGATTGTTTCATGGTATGATAACGAGTGGGGTTATTCATGCAAGCTTCTTGACCTTATTGCACACATGAATACTGTGAAATAATACAGAAAGCCTATATAAAAAAGAGGGTGACATTTTGAGTCACCCTCTTTTTTTATACTACCATTTCAATCTTCAGAGGTATTCCCGCAGAATCCCGGTAATGTTCCCCGAGCTCGAGCATAGCTTCATCATCTTCTTCATACAGCCACTTGATCTCAACCTTTTTACCTGCCTTTATGTATGCTGTGAAACGTTTGAGTATCTCATAAAGATACTTTGATGAACCGCTGTTAATATACTCAAGCTGAATAGATACATTCAGGCCTTTGTTCTTGTCAAAATGAAGGGTAATCCATTCATCAAGCCTTCTGAAAATCAACTCAGGATTCTCAGGTATCGACCTGCCAACAAGTTCAAGTTTTTCAGAATCAGGATAATAAAAGATTCCCGGACAATTCTTTAACTCCTCCTGAATTATAAGCTTTTCCATAATAAAAAGTTTTATTCGTACCTCAATGCTTCGATGGGATCTATGTTAGCTGCCTTTACTGCAGGAGCATAACCTGATACAACACCGACAATAAAACATACAAATATACCAGTAAAAACCCAGATCCAGGGTATTACAAAGCTTGATTTAAGCAAAGTCGATACGATGTTTCCCATTAAAATTCCAAGAATTATTCCAAAAAAACCGCCAAACTGACCAATAAGTATTGATTCAAAAAGGAACTGGTATTTAATAGTTGCAGGCTTTGCACCTATTGCCTTTCTTACTCCTATTTCCCGTGTTCTTTCGGTTACAGATACCAGCATGATGTTCATCAGTCCCACTGCGGCACCAACAAGTGTTACAATGCCAATAAGCGTGGCTGCAAGTGTCACGTATTTAATATTTTCGAGCAGCAGTTTGACAATATTATCGCTTTTTGTCACATTAAAATCCGATTCGTCACGGGGATTAAGATTCCTGATAATCCGGAATACTGCTTCAGCTTCTCCCGTCATCACTTCAAGATCGACTGATTTTAAAGGCATAACAGTAATCCCGAATGACTGATTTGGCCGCGAAAAATACTGCCTTGCAGTAGTTATGGGCATGAAGCACACCCTGTCGGGATTGCCCATGCCTGCTCCCTTGCTCTTAAGAACACCGGTAACCTTGAGCTTCATTCCTGCAACTGTAATTACCTGGCCCAGAGGGTTGACTCCGGTAGGGAAAATATCCCTGACAATATCAGAACCGATAAGAACAAAATGTCTTGTCATCTCAACATCTTCGGCTGTGAAATTCCTTCCGTCACCTATTTCATAGCCGGCTACTGTAAGGTGATTTTCATCAACACCCTGAAGAGTTACATTGGGATTAGTTTCCTCTGAACCATATTTTACTGTTGCCATACCAGACACATTGAATGAGAGTGCAACCCAGGCCCTGTCACTGAATCTTTCCTTGAACTCAACAGCCTGCCTGTATGAGATCCGCGAATAATTCTTTGCCCTGTACCTGTTGTTGCCAATCTGAATGTTCATACCACGTGAAGTGATACTGAACGAATTGGCTCCCATCATCGTAAACTGGTTGGTAAGAGATGATTTTATTGAATCGATTGCTGTAAGTATCCCCACAAGTGCCATAATACCAAAGGCAATTATACATATTGTGAGTATTGTACGCATCCTGTTGGTGCGTATTGCCCTCATTGAAATCCTCAGGTTCTCCTTCAGAATCCCTATCTTTTTGACAGTCTGAATCATCTATTTCGTAACGGATGCATTTACTTCAATTAATAAAAATACAATTTTTTTCATTCAGATTATGCATATAGCCGATACTTAAGAAAAATTTAAGCATCTTCTATTGCATAACTATTTTTTTCGTTGTAAATTTGAAAAACTGTCTGGCATTGACAGGTAAACTAAAACAGAAAACTATGCAGGTAATAAGAGAACTTACAAGGGCGGAAGAACAGGTGATGCAGATTTTGTGGAAAATCAAAAAGGGTTTTGTAAAAGATATTCTTGAACACTTCGATGAACCAAAACCGGCCTATAATACTGTCAGTACAATTGTAAGGATCCTGCAGGACAAGGGCTTTGTAACACATAAGGCTTACGGGCGCACGCATGAATACATTCCTCTTGTCTCAAAAAGTGAATACTCCAAGTCACATCTCAGGGGTTTTGTAAAAGACTATTTCTCAAATTCTTTTGAAAAAATGGTGAGTTTCTTTGCCAAAGAAAAGGGAATTTCAGTAAAGGAGATGGAGGAGATTATGAAAATAATGGAGAATGAAGTCAAAAAGCAAAAACTTTCAAAATGAATGGAATTCTTGTCTATGCAGTTAAATCTGCAATTTACCTGACAATATTCTATATATTTTATTTTCTTTTTCTTAGCCGCGACACCTCCTATTCAAGGAACAGGATATATATACTACTGTCTGTACTTGGTTCTTTTCTGCTCCCGCTTATAACTATCCGGAATACTGAGATTGCCGGAGCAGGTTTTATAGGTTACTGGCTGAATGAAGTATTTATTGGCGGCAGCCGTCAGACTGAATTAAAAATTGCTGGCAGACTTGGCCTTGCAGCCGGGAAAAATACAATACTTATTATATATATATCAGGATTCTGCCTTCTTGTAATAAAACTGGCAGCAGACCTCCTTAATCTGTTTATCCTTATTATAAGGCACCGTGAACCAGGATCCAGGATCATAAAGTTCCACAGCTTCAATACTGCGGGCTTCTCTGCAATGGGGCATATTTTTCTGAATTCAGGACTTGGGCCTGATGAAGAAAAGGAGATTATAAGGCACGAGGAGAACCACCTCAGGAGAATGCACTTCATCGATATAATCTTCATTGGAATAACAAGAGCCCTTCAGTGGTTTAATCCTTTTATATATCTGTTCGACAGATCATTAAGGGCAATACATGAATATCAGGCCGACCGTGAATGCATAGATTCAGGCCTGGGTGTAAGCAGCTATCAGAACCTGCTGATGAAACAGGTTTTAAGAGTAAGATCATTCAGCCTGACTAATAGTTTTTCAAATCCATCGCTGCTCAGGAAGAGAATGCTAATGATGACCAGGAACAAGACAACATCAGCAGCATCCCTGAAAGTACTGGCGGTTATACCGGTAGCACTTCTCACACTTTTGGCTCTTTCTGCTTTTGAATTTGCCGGCAACAGCCTTAAGGAAGTGAAAAGCGCTGCAAAAAGCGCTCCTGAAGTAATTTACGGAGCTGATGCATTTCTGAATGAAGCTGGAACGAATGCAAATACTCCTTTTGCTGTTGCTGATCAGATGCCTGTTTTCCCGGGTGGAGATATTGAATTGCTGAAATATATTGCCACAAATACGGTTTACCCCGAAGGAGCTAAGGAAAAGAATATACAGGGTAGAGTTATTGTCCGTTTCTGTGTAAATGTGGACGGAAATATTGACAGAATAAGTGTCCTGAAAGGTGTTGATCCTGAACTTGATGCTGAAGCAGTCAGGGTGGTAAGTACCCTCCCGGCATTCAAACCCGGCATGAATAAGGGGAAGATGGTTCCTGTCTGGTATATGGTTCCGCTTACTTTTGCTTTAAGGTAACATATTCAAATAAGCCATGAAAAAAGGAAGTATCTTTCCTGTGCCTGTCCTTATAACAGTTATAATTATTATTGTTTCCACATCGTGCTGGCAAAATAAGCGGTCAGGAGCTGAAATATCAGAGCTGCCTTCCCTGCAGCCTCCAGACCCGCCAAAAGCCCCTACAATGGTAGGCGCTGATACAATCTGGGACTTTTCAGGCCAACTGCCTGTCCTCCCGGGCAATGAAGAAGCTCTGTTTGCATACATCGGGAAAACACTTGTTTACCCTGAATCAGCTGCAAAGGAAGGTATCCAGGGCAGCATTATTGTGAAATTCTGCGTCACAGGCAAGGGAGATGTTACAGGACATGAAGTTGTCGGTAGTGTTGATCCTCGTCTCGATGCTGAGGCGATGAGAGTAATAAAAACAATTACAAGGTTTGAACCTGCCTACCAGAATGGAGTTCCGGTACCAGTATGGTATAAGGTACCTATAACTTTCAAGCTTCAATAAACAGCTCAATCCACTTTTTCTTCATTCGGAATAAAATTAATTAAATATTTAGTTGTATAACTATTTGTTTCGTTGTATCTTTGTTATGCCAACAGCTGAAAAGGCAATATTGAGATATTAACAATTAACTTATAAGCTATGAAAACAATTAAACTCTTTATTTCAAGATCCATCCTTCTTGTTTTATTATCATCACTGGCTATGTTGTACATGAATTCATGCGGACACAGAAGCAACATAAAAGATGATAACAAGATAACTGTCGATTCAGTACCGGCAGATATGGCTTACGATGAAGCAGACTCGATGCCTGTTTACCATGGTGGCGATACAGCTCTTCTGTCTTTTATTGCGAAAAACACAATTTATCCTGAAGAGGCTAAAAAGAATAATATCCAGGGCAGGGTGATTGTAGGCTTCATTGTGGAGAAAGACGGATCTGTGTCGGAAGCGAAAATAGTTAAGAGCGTTGATACACTGCTTGATGCTGAAGCTGTGAGAGTTGTTAACACGCTTCCAAAATTTGAAAAAGCCGCTTATAAAAACGGAGCTCCAGTAAGAATGAAATATATGCTCCCTATAACGTATGCGCTCAGATAAGCTAAAACAGAAATAAGACATACAATCTTATTTTACACCCCGGATGAAAATCCGGGGTTTTATTATTTTTGCAGTACTAAATCTGACAGATGAACCTGAATCAAAGATGTGACGCTTTTGCTGAACTCGGAAGCTCACTCAGAAATAATGCAGCGGCTTTTGAAAGGGGTGAAGAGACAGAACTGGGTCAGCTGATACTAAGCCAGCAATATAAAAACCAGTGGTTTACTCCCCATAATGTCCTTGCTGCAATAAGCGCCATAGCTGATGAACTGACTGCTGATAACCTGAAAAAATGGATGTCAATGTATCCCGGTATTGAAAAAAACACCACTCAATACACAGCAGGAGTTATAATGGCCGGCAACATCCCCCTCGTTGGTTTCCACGATTTTCTCTGTGTCCTTATCACAGGAAACAGGCTGCTTGCAAAGAAAAGCAGCAAGGATCCTGACCTTATAAACGGAATCAGTGAAATACTTTGCAGCATAGACCCGGGTTTCAGGGAAATGATAAACTTCTCCGACGGACCATTGTCAGGTTTCGATGCCATAATTGCAACCGGAAGCAACAATACATCGCGCTATTTTGAATCCTATTTCGGCAAATATCCCAACATAATCAGGAAAAACAGGAACAGCATTGCAATAATCTCGGGAAATGAAACTGATGATGAACTGAAAGCTCTTGGCGGGGATATTTTTTCATATTACGGCCTTGGCTGCAGAAATGTTTCAAAGCTGTTCATTCCGGAAGGGTATGATCCCAGGGATCTTATCAGGCACTGGGACAGCTACTCCTATGTAACGGAGAACGCAAAATACTGCAATAATTACGATTACTACAAGGCAATATATCTTGTTAACCGCGAGCCTTTCCTCGACACAGGCTACCTGCTTATGAAGGAAGATCCGATGACAGCATCTCCGGTTGCAGTAACATTTTACAGTTATTATAAATCGTATGATGTGCTTCTGCAGGAGATAAAAACAATTGAAAACAGCATACAGTGCATTGTGTCAAAAAATCACCTTCCTTTTGGTCAGGCGCAGAAGCCTGCATTATGGGATTATTCAGACGGGATTGACACCATAGAATTTCTTCTAAAAAAAGTACACTTTTAATATCGTAATATAAAAAATATTATATTGCACCCATCGAATTTTAAAAAAATATGGTATACAAATTTGTAGTGTTATCAGATGAGGATGAGTCGTTTGTAAGGGAGTTTGAATTCCTCGACACACACACTTTGCTTGATTTTCATAACATGCTGCAGGACGAACTGGAGTTTGACAAGTCGCAGATGGCATCTTTTTTCATGGCAACAGATAACTGGGAAAAAGAAGAGGAATTTACTCTCTTTGATATGGGTACCGGTTCATCAACCATGGAATCAGCAGTCCTGGAGGATATAATCTTCCGTAAAAATCAGAAATTACTCTATATTTTCGATTTCTTTAATGAAAGGGCTCTTTTCGTTGAATATACCGGTGAAGGAAAAGAAATTGAAGGACATGAACTTCCCGCCTGCACAAACTCGAAAGGCGTACCTCCCAAACAGGTGATTTTCGGCGGTTCTTCACGCAAACTTTACAATAATATTGTTGTGGCAGACGATGAGGATGAGGATGAACCAGAAGTTGACGAATTGTTCCTCGATGGCGATGATGAAGAGACTCTGCCTGATTTTGACAATATCGACAATATCAGCGAAGAAGAGGAATAGCCCGACAGGGATCATATTCCAATGAACAATAACCTCATAGTACTGCTTGGACCGACAGGTGTCGGTAAGACGGATATTGCCATTAAGCTGGCTCAGCATTTCAGCAGTGAAATAATATCATGCGATTCAAGGCAGTTCTACAGGGAAATGCGGACAGGCACCGCAGTGCCTTCTGATGAACAGCTCAGACTTGTAAAGCACCATTTCATCCAGTTCATCCCGGCTGACAAATATTACAGTTCAAGCATCTTTGAAAGGGATGTGCTTGCATTGCTGCCTTCATTGTTCTCAAAAAACAAGATTGTTATAATGACCGGAGGATCAGGCATGTATATCGATGCGGTATGTCATGGAACTGATGATATTCCCGATGTGGAGCAGGAAGTAAGAGACAAATACAATTCACTATACATTGAAACAGGAATAGAGGGTCTGCGCCAGGCTCTGAAAATACTTGACCCGGAGCATTACAAAAGAGTTGACCTCAGGAATCACAAGAGAATAATCAGGGCTCTGGAGATCTGTGAATCAACAGGTCGTCCCTATTCTTCCTTCCTGCTCAGACAGAAAAGAGAAAGGGATTTCAGGATTATCAAAACAGGCCTTAACATGGACCGAGAAGAGCTTTACGACAGAATCAACAGACGTGTCGATAAGATGGTTTCTGACGGTCTTGAAGAAGAAGCACATGAGCTTTTTCAGAAGAGGCATCTCAATGCATTTAACACCTTAGGATACAAAGAATTTTTTGACTATTTCGAAGGCAAGACCTCGCGTGATAAAGCAATTGAATTAATAAAGCGTAACAGCAGGAGATATTCAAAACGTCAGCTTACCTGGTGGGCAAGAGACAAAGAAATAACTTGGTTCAATCCTTCTGAAATGGACAGAATAATAAACTTCCTGGAAGAAAAGCTCTCAGGTTAAATGCTTCAGTGCTGATATGCTTCTCAGAGGATCGGGTGATGAAAATACCGATGAACCTGCAACAAGCACATTTACACCGGCTTTAACCAGGTGAGGAGCATTTGAAGCATCTACACCACCGTCAACCTGTATAAGAACATCATTTCCGCAGGCATCAATCATCTCCTTCAGCTCATCTATTTTGGAATAGCTCTCGTCGATGAATTTCTGCCCCCCGAATCCGGGATTTACAGTCATTATCAGCACCATATCGATATAAGGGAGTGTATGCTTAAGCATTGAAACAGGAGTGTGGGGATTCAGTGCCACGCCGGCTTTCATACCCAGGTTACGGATCTCGCTTACAGTTCTGTGAAGATGCGTGCACGCTTCAATCTGAACTGTAAGGATACTTGCGCCGGCATCCCTGAAACGAGTAAGGAAACGGTCAGGATCTGTAATCATAAGGTGCACATCCATAGGTTTTTCTGTTATTTTCTTAACAGCATCAAGCACAGGGAAACCAAAGGAAATGTTCGGGACAAAGACCCCGTCCATTATATCGAGGTGAAGCCAGTCGGCTTCACTTTTATTAACAAGTCGTATATCTCTCTCTATGTTGCCGAAATCAGCGGCAAGCAGAGATGGAGAAACAAGGTGGTTCATCTTTTGTAGTTTAATTGTCAGCCCAGGTAAGATTTCAGTATCCGGCAGCGTGTTGTAAACTGTATTCGTTTTATAGCCTTTTCCTTTATCTGCCTTACCCGTTCACGTGTCAGACTGAGCTCCTCTCCTATTTCCTCAAGAGTGTAGGGATGTTTCATACCCAGTCCAAAATAAAGTTTAAGAACTTTTGATTCCCTTGGAGAGAGAGTGCAAAGGGCCCTTTCAATTTCGTATGCCAGCGATTCATTTATAAGGTTTCTGTCAGGACTTGGAGCATCGACATTGGGTATCATGTCATACATTGTGTTCTCATCTTCTGAGGTAATGGGTGCATCCATGCTGACAGTCCGTCCGTTTGTTTTAAGCGCTTCCTTTACATCCTCAGGTATCATCTCAAGCAGATCAGCGATCTCCTGTGATGAAGGTTCACGTTCATAAGTCTGTTCCAGCCTGGCAAAAGCCCTGTTTATCCTGTTTATAGAACCTATTTTGTTCACAGGAAGCCTCACTATGCGCGACTGTTCGGCAAGTGCCTGCAATATAGCCTGCCTTATCCACCATACAGCATAGGAAATAAACTTAAATCCTCTTGTCTCGTCAAAGCGCTGGGCAGCCTTCATAAGGCCCAGATTACCTTCATTTATCAGGTCGGGAAGAGTTATTCCCTGGTTCTGATATTGTTTAGCCACAGAAACAACAAAACGGAGGTTTGCTTTTACAAGCTTCTTAAGCGCCTCATTATCACCTGTTTTTATCTTCCTTGCAAGCGCCACCTCATCCTCGGGAGAAATCAGCTCAACCCTTCCAATCTCCTGAAGGTATTTATCCAGGGAGGGAGTATCCCGGTTTGTAACCTGCTTCGTGATTTTCAGCTGACGCATTAGCTTTTAGAATTAAGACTGGTGTAATTTACTCTCCACATACAATTTTAATAAAAAAAAGTGCGCTCCCGACACAATATGTTAAATATTTTTGAATTAATTAAATTAATTAATAACTTGCACAACTGTTTCACTTGCTGAAAAATCATACTTTTTTGCAGTAGAATTATTTCCTTGGCAGTTTTAACAAATTTTAATTGGAATTATATAAGTATTTTTTTTAATATTGCAGCGGTTTTCGGGAATCTGAAATCTGTGCATTTTAAATCAGCGGGTAAAGCCGCATTTCTTATCCCGTGTTTCCATTGATATTAGTAATGATCATTCTTATACTCCTATTATTATAAAGTATGTACGACATTCTTGAGCTGAGCAAGAAGCTTCTTCCTGAGTTAAAGGAAATAGCTAAACAATTGAATATTAAGAAGGCTGAGACCCTGAAGAAACAGGATCTTATTTACAGGATCCTTGATCAGCAGGCAATTGAAGCAACAGAACCTTCCGCAGCACCCCAGGCAGAAAAGGAACATTTCCCATTTACACCTGAATCTCAGGGGCATGAATCGGACATGCATGCACGGAGAGGAAAACGTCCCCGGACCTCAAGGCCTATGCCGACCAGATCAGTTGAATCGGTTATGTCAGTTGGTCCTGACGGAACTAAATTATCAGAGTCAAAACCTTTCGAAAAGCCTGACAGGGAAGTAAAACCTGCTGCCTCTGAAGAAAAACAGGAACCACAGAGGTTCTTTCAGCCACGCAATGAGGAAAGAAGGGAAAATAAATGGAAGGAAAATGCACCAGCCAGTGAGAATGACAGGGAAAAATTTGAGAAAAAGGAGGATAAAGCTCCGGAAACCAATAACCCTGAGGCTGTCAGGGAAAAGATAGTTGATGATTCTTTTCCTTCAGTAATTCCTGAAACAATATTTGAAGAAAAAACTCCTTCTGCAGAGCTTTATTATGGTGATATAATTGTTGAACCACCTGTAAAAGAGGTCAGTCCCGAGGTTGTTCCTGTAAAGGAGGAAAAGAAGGAAAAAGCCTATGATTTTGAGGGTATAATATATAATACAGGTGTTCTTGAAATCATGCCCGACGGATATGGCTTCCTGAGATCGCCCGACTACAATTACCTTAACTCGCCTGATGACATTTATGTTTCGCAGTCACAGATTAAACTGTTCGGCCTTAAAACCGGCGATACAATTAAGGGATCAATCCGTCCTCCGAAAGAGGGTGAAAAATATTTTCCCCTTATAAAAGTTGATGAAATTAATGGCAGAAGTCCTGATTATATAAGGGACAGAGTTCCGTTCGACTTCCTTACTCCTCTTTTCCCGAATGAGAAATTCACCTTATGCCAGCCTGGCGAAGGCTCCCTCTCTGTAAGGATAATTGACATGTTCACACCTCTCGGCAAGGGACAGCGCGGACTTATTGTTGCACAGCCAAAGACTGGTAAGACAATCCTGCTTCAGGAAATCGCCAATGCTATAGCCAAATACCATCCTGAAGTTTACCTCATGATACTTCTTATCGACGAGCGTCCTGAAGAGGTTACAGATATGGCACGTAATGTTAAGGCTGAAGTAATTGCCTCAACATTCGACGAACCTGCTGAAAGGCACTGCCGTGTAGCCAACATAGTGCTTGAAAAAGCTAAAAGGCTTGTTGAGTGCGGTCATGATGTTGTCATTCTCCTTGATTCAATCACCCGTCTTGCAAGGGCCTTCAACACAACAGCGCCTGCATCCGGGAAAGTGTTGTCAGGCGGTGTTGATTCAAATGCCCTGCATAAGCCAAAAAGATTCTTCGGAGCTGCACGAAATATTGAAAACGGCGGTTCACTTACAATTCTTGCAACTGCGCTTACAGATACCGGTTCCAAAATGGATGATGTTATTTTTGAGGAATTCAAGGGTACAGGCAACATGGAACTTCAGCTCGACAGAAAGCTGTCAAACAGGAGAATATTCCCATCAATTGACATCCCGGCATCAAGTACAAGAAGGGAAGACCTGCTGCTTAACAAGACTATTATGCAGAAGATATGGGTTCTCAGGAATTTCCTTGCCGATATGAACTCGGTTGAAGCTATGGAGTTTCTGCGTGACAGGCTGTTGCAGGCTAAATCAAACGAGGAGTTTCTTATATCAATGAATGGTAGCTAATAAATAGTTTTTCTTAGATTTGCACTGAATTTTTAAAACCTTATTTAAATCAAAATAATTCACAATGAAGACAAAAAAATTCATAACATGCGACGGTAACCATGCCGCTTCTCATGTTGCATATATGTTTAGCGAAGTAGCTTGCATATATCCCATTACACCATCTTCCACAATGGCAGAATATGTTGATGAATGGTCAGCAAACGGACTTAAAAACATGTTCGGTGAAACACTGAGGGTTGTTGAGATGCAGTCGGAAGCAGGAGCTGCTGGTGCATTGCACGGCGCTCTTCAGACAGGTGCTCTCGGCACTACATTCACAGCTTCACAGGGACTTCTTCTCATGATTCCAAACATGTATAAGATGGCTGGTGAACTGCTCCCGGCTGTATTCCATGTATCTGCACGTACAATAGCCGCTCATTCACTTTCAATATTCGGCGATCACAGCGACATCTATGCAACAAGGCAGACTGGTTTTGCAATGCTCGCAAGCGGCAGCGTTCAGGAGATAATGGACCTTGCAGGAGTGGCACATCTTACAGCTATTAAATCAAGGATTCCTTTCGTACACTTCTTCGACGGTTTCCGCTCTTCAGCTGAAGTTCAGAAGATTGAGGTTCTTGAAATGGACGAACTTACAAAACTTCTTGACAGAAAAGCACTTGACAGATTCCGCGCAAATGCACTTAATCCTGAGCATCCTGTAACAAGGGGAACTGCACAGAATCCCGACATCTTCTTCCAGGCAAAAGAGGCAATTAATCCTTTCTATGCTCCGATACCTGATATGGTTAATTCATACATGGAAGAGATCAACAAGCTTACCGGAAGAACATATAAGCCTTTCACATATTACGGAGCTCCCGATGCTGAGAATATTATTATTGCAATGGGCTCAGTCACCGAAACAACAAAAGAGGTTATCGACCACCTGATGGCAAAAGGAGAAAAAGTAGGTCTTCTTACTGTTCATCTTTACCGTCCGTTCTCAGCGAAATATTTCTTCAATGTACTGCCGAAATCAGTTAAAAGAATTGCTGTCCTCGACAGAACCAAGGAACCAGGTGCTAACGGAGAACCTCTCTATCTTGATGTAGTAGAACTATTCTACAACAGGACTGAAAAACCTCTTATAGTGGGTGGCCGCTACGGATTAAGCTCAAAGGATACAACACCTGCACAGGTGCTTGCAGTATATGAAAACCTTAAGATGAAAGAACCGAAAAACGGCTTCACTGTAGGTATCGTTGACGATGTTACTTTCACATCACTGCCAGTGCTTCCTGAAATAAACGTATCACTTCCAGGCACTTATGAGGCAAAATTCTACGGACTCGGATCTGACGGAACTGTAGGTGCAAATAAAAACTCAATCAAGATAATAGGTGACACAACAGATAAATACTGCCAGGCGTATTTCGCATACGACTCTAAAAAATCAGGCGGTATAACAACTTCACACCTTCGCTTCGGTGACAAACCAATACGTTCACCGTACCTGGTTAACTCACCCGACTTCGTAGCATGCCATGTTACATCATATCTTGAAAAATATGATATGCTCAAGGGGCTGAAGAAAAACGGAACTTTCCTTCTCAACTCTATCTGGGATGTAGAAGAAACAAAGAATCGCATTCCGAATCACATGAAGAAGTATATGGCTGACAATCATATCAACTTCTTCATAATAAATGCAACAGCAATTGCTGAGGAACTTGGTCTCGGAACACGCACAAACACAATAATGCAGGCAGCATTCTTCAAGGTAGCCAATGTCATTCCTTATGAAAAGGCAGAGGCAGAGATGAAGAAAGCAGTATATAAGTCATACGGAAGAAAAGGCGAGAATGTTGTCAACATGAACTATTCTGCTATTGACAAGGGCTCTGCAGTAACAAAAGTTGAGATACCTGCCGACTGGGCAAAAG
>CAZEYY010000010.1:1994-3731 GCA_964516485.1 uncultured Rikenellaceae bacterium | reverse complement strand
ATTGACAAGGGCTCTGCAGTAACAAAAGTTGAGATACCTGCCGACTGGGCAAAAGTGAGTGTTGAAGAATCAAAGGATGAACGCAATATTCCGGCATTTATCCGCGAAGTGATGGAACCAATGAATGCAATGAAGGGAGACGATCTTCCTGTAAGCGCTTTCAGAACGAGGGAAGACGGTACTTTCCCGTCAGGAACATCACAGTATGAAAAACGCGGCATTGCTGTCAATGTACCTGAATGGCAGTCAGATGAGTGTATTCAGTGTAACCAGTGTGCTTATGTTTGTCCTCACGCTGCTATCAGACCATTCCTTATGACTGAGGAAGAAGCTAAAAATGCACCTGAAGGTACAAAGACTATCCAGGGAATTCCTGGTGCCCTGAAAGCATTCAGATTCAAGATACAGGTTAGCGTTCTCGACTGTACAGGCTGCAGCAACTGTGCTGACGTTTGTCCTTCAAAGAACAAAGCACTTATTATGAAGCCGCTTGAAACACAGCATAGTGAAATAGCACGCTGGACATACATGCATGAGAAAGTGGGTTACAAGGATGCCGTTGTTGACAAATTTGTAAATGTCAAGAACAGCCAGTTCTCACAACCTCTGTTCGAGTTCTCAGGTGCATGCGCTGGATGCGGTGAAACACCTTATATCAAGACTATCACCCAGCTGTTTGGAGACAGGATGATTGTTGCAAACGCAACAGGCTGTTCATCAATTTATGGTGGTTCAGCTCCGGCAACTCCTTATACCTACAACAAAGTGGGCAAAGGTCCGGCATGGGCAAACTCATTGTTCGAAGACAACGCAGAATATGGTTTAGGCCAGATGCTTGGAACTGATGCCCTGAGGGAAAGAATAGCAGGCCGCATGAAAGCAGCTGTTGCTGACAACACTGTAAATGCTGAAACAAAGGCAGCATTTGAAGAGTGGCTCAAGGTAAAAGATCAGGCAGAAGCATCAAAAACAGCTTCAGCTCAGGTTGTTGAAGCCTGCAAAAAAGAAAAAGCTGATGTTGCCAAAGAGATACTCAGCCTCGAGCAGTACCTCATCAAGAAATCACACTGGATCTTCGGCGGCGACGGTTGGGCTTATGATATCGGTTACGGAGGCCTCGACCATGTGCTTGCTTCAGGAGAAGATATTAATGTTCTTGTTCTCGATACAGAAGTGTACTCCAACACAGGAGGTCAGGCTTCAAAATCAACTCCTGCCGGTGCAGTAGCTAAATTTGCTGCCTCAGGTAAGAAGATCCGCAAGAAGGATCTTGGCCAGATGGCTATGACTTATGGCTATGTTTATGTTGCACAGGTTGCAATGGGAGCTAATAACTCACAGTACTTCAAGGCTATAAAGGAAGCTGAAGCTTACCCTGGTCCCTCACTCATTATCGCCTATGCACCATGTATTAACCATGGCCTCAGGGACGGTATGGGCAAGACCCAGGCACAGACCAAGCTTGCCGTTGAATCAGGTTACTGGCACACATACAGGTTCAATCCTCTTCTTGAAGCACAGGGACAGAATCCGTTCCAGCTCGATTCAAAAGAACCCGACTGGAGCAAATTCCAGGATTTCCTGAAGACAGAGGTACGCTACACCTCTCTTATTAAAGCATTCCCGAAAGAGGCAGAGATCCTCTTCAAATCTGCCGAGGAAAATGCAAAATGGAGGTACAAATCATATCAGCGACTTGCAGCAATGGATTTTTCAAAAACAGCATAAGCTGATCAG
>CAZEYY010000010.1:0-1894 GCA_964516485.1 uncultured Rikenellaceae bacterium | reverse complement strand
TATGGGCAGGATAATTGGCATAGATTACGGCAACAAAAGAATAGGACTGGCAGTTACAGATCCTCTGAAGATGTTTGCTTCACCCCTCTGCACACTGCATCCTGATGAATTTGACAACTTCATTGCTGAATATTCCGTCAGGGAACAGGTTGAGGCATTTGTAATAGGTTATCCAAAGCAGATGAACAACTCTCCCAGTGAAAGTGTTAAATATATTGATCCGTTTATAAAGAAGCTCCGGACCAAATATCCGGGCATTACAATTCATCTTGCTGATGAGCGGTTTACATCACAGATGGCATTCAGAAGCATGATAGACGGAGGAGTGAAGAAGAGCGGCAGGCAGGATAAGTCGATGATTGACAGGATAAGCGCTTCAATAATACTGCAATCATGGCTTGATGCCGGAAATAAATAAAAAATAAGGAAAAATGGTTTACCCTATTGTTGTATATGGTCACCCGATACTGAGAAAAGTAGCAGAAGATATTGACAGGGATTATCCGGGCCTTGACCAGTTTGTAAAAGACATGTTCGAAACGATGTACAGTGCTGACGGTGTGGGCCTTGCAGCTCCTCAGGTCGGAAAATCAATAAGAATATTTGTCATCGACGGCACCCCTGCGGCAGAGGATGATCCCTCTATGGAAGGCTTTAAGAAAGCTTTTATAAATGCTCACATAACTGAAAAAGACGGTGAGATAATTCCTATGTCTGAAGGCTGCCTGAGCATACCGAATCTGAGAGAAGAAGTGAACCGTGAATCGAGGATAAGGATTGAATACTATGATGAAAACTGGGAGTTCCATGATGAAGTATATGAAGGATACAAGGCCAGAGTAATACTACATGAATATGACCACCTTGACGGCATCATGTACACCGACAGGGTCAGCCCTTTAAGAAAAAGGCTTCTCAAAGGAAAACTAACTGCAATAAGCAAGGGTATGTTTGATGCAGATTACAAAACAGTTCTACAGGGCCAGAAGGTTAAAGCTTAACATTTTTTTTCTTAACTTGGTACAGTCTCAACACTGCAGGCTGTGCTACATCATAAAATTCCCTTTCTGAGGATAATAATTCCTCTTTGTGCAGGAATTATTTCGGCTTACTTATTCAAAGCAGGTCAACATGTAATTATCCCCTTTGCTCTTCTCACAGCAGGTGTACTTATAAGCTCTGCAAGAAAAAACAGGAAACCCACTGATTACCTCTTTTCCTGCCTTTTTGCATGCTCACTTTTCACTGCAGGAATGCTTTTATATTACATTGAAAAAAGAAGCATTTCCGAACTTCCGGCATGCGAGGCCGTATATACAGTGGCAATCAATGACTTTCCGGAAGAGAAAGCGAAAAGCTACAAAGCAGTGGCAGAACTGATTTCTGTAAATAATGGCAGAGAAAATACAGAGTTAACAGGTTCATTGCTCCTTTACTTCGAAAAAGATGAATCTCTCACCGAATGGCAACCAGGCGATATTATTACAGTCAGCTGTGTTCCGTCCCAAATATCGAACAGGGGCAATCCATCGGAGTTTGACTACAGGTTTTATATGGAAAACAAGGGAGTCAGGTACATGAGCTACGTCAGAAAGGAAAAAATAATCAGCCGTGCTTCCCCTGAAAAAAGGAACCTGAGATCAGCTGCACTTATAATAAGAAACAAAATAATTAACATCTACAGCGAGAGCGGTATAAGTCCCTCCAGGATTGGTCTTGTTGCAGCCATGACACTCGGTGACAAAACAATGCTGGAACCCGGGCAGAAGGAATCTTTCATGAAAGCAGGTGTTATGCATATTATGGCAGTATCTGGATTACATGCTGTAATACTGAGCATGTTTGTATTCAATGTTCTGTTCTTCCTGCGCGGCAGGCTGAATATATTAAGGAT